>CAZBEI010000059.1:0-21299 GCA_964490895.1 uncultured Bdellovibrio sp.
AGAGCGCTAGCATTTCTCCCCATACTCGGTTAAAAATGAATCTCAATGGATAAAATTAGAATCATTGGTGGCAAGGCTTTGCAAGGTGTGGTGCAGGTGAGTGGAGCGAAGAATGCAGCTTTGCCTATTTTATTTTCTTCTTTGCTTACGGACGAAGTATGCACTTACAAAAGAGTGCCCCATTTGCAGGACATTCAATCGACTTTGGTTTTATTGGAGCACTTGGGGGTAAAAATTCTAAACCCACTCCAAGAACACACCCTATCCTTAAAAGCAGAGGGGGTTAAAAACAGTCTAGCTCCCTATGATTTGGTGAGAAAAATGAGGGCTTCTGTCCTTGTTTTAGGGCCTCTTCTTGCAAAACTGGGCCAAGCCAAAGTGAGTCTCCCCGGGGGTTGTGCCATCGGCGCGAGGCCTATCCATTATCATTTGGAGGGACTAGAAAAACTAGGGGCAGAAATAAAACTCGAAAACGGCTATGTGCTGGCTCATTGTAAAAAATTGAGGGGAGCTAGAGTAAAGTTTTCTTTTCCAAGTGTAGGGGCCACTGAAAATATCATGATGGCTGCAGCTTTGGCTGACGGGGAAACAGTGATTGAAAACTGCGCCAAGGAGCCAGAAATCACAGATTTGGCCCAAGCGTTGAGAGCTATGGGTGCCCAAATAGAGGGAGAGGGGTCGGCAAAAATTTATATCCAAGGCAAGCGAACTTTAAAAGGATGCACCTACGAAATAGTGGGGGATCGAATTGAGGCCGGGACTTATTTAGCGGCAGCTCTTGCCACAAGGGGATCGGTTTTGGTTCAAGGAATACGGCCTGAAAGCTTAGAGGCTGTTCTTATAAAATTTGAAAAAGCCGGAGCACAAATTAATAGAAAAGAAGAGTCCATTTTTTTAGCCAGTCCACCAAAAATTAAGGCCGTGTCTTTGAGTACAGCCCCTTTTCCTGGATTTCCAACTGATATGCAAGCTCAGTTTATGGCTGTAATGACGCTTGCGCGGGGAACTTCTCGGATTAAAGAGACTGTTTTTGAAAACCGCTTTATGCACATTCCAGAACTCATGCGATTGGGTGCAGAGATTTCGATTTCAGGAAATATGGCTCGTATAAAAGGGGTAAAAAATCTGATCGGGGCGCCATTGATGGCAACAGATCTCAGAGCAAGCGCAAGCCTCTTGATTGGAGGTCTTTGTGCTCAAGGGGAGACCATCGTCAATCGGATTTATCATTTGGACCGTGGGTACGAAGAAATGGAAAGAAAGCTCAAAGCGTTAGGGGCTGAAATTGAAAGGATCAAATAATGTCTCAAGATTGTATTTTTTGTAAAATTGTTGACGGCAAAATTCCATCAAAACGGATTTACGAAGACGAAAAATTTATTTGTATAGAAGATCTCTATCCCCAGGCAAAGAAGCATTTCTTACTTATTCCGAAAAAACATATTGTGGCACTCGATCACGTTTTTCCTGAAAATGCAGCTAGCGAAAGAGAATTGTTAGGAGAACTTTTTGAAAAAGCGATCGTCATAGCGAGGCAGACAGGTCTTTTGCCTGCTGGGTTTCGATCTGTGATCAATACAGGCTCCGAGGGCGGGCAGAGTGTGTTTCATCTTCACCTCCATCTTTTGGGGGGTGAGCAACTGAGCCCGCGGTTTGGGTAGGTTACCCCTACTCCACCTTCTGGTCGTACATCGTGCCTTTTTTGCACTTCACACCCTTTTTTTGGACAAAGCTTGACATCTGGTAGGTGTGTTCGCCTAGCCATTTCAAAAAGGTCCCTTTTTTTATCTGGATCAGGTTAAAAAGATTTAAAAAGGTATGAGTTAAATGGAGTTTGCTTTCGACGTTTGGGTTCTCACTTTGCTCAAGTGCAGCTTTGGGTTGGGGCACCTCAGTCGGGGTCATTAATTTTTTGACAATCTCGGCTGCTTTTTCTTCTTCTTTTTTTTCTTTTTGCTGCTGGGTGAATTTTTCTTGTTCAATTCTCAATTCTGAAGAAGAAATGGGTTGAATAAATTTGGTCAACGCAGAGCCAATACGTGGCAACATAGGACTCCAAGCCTTTCTTACCGAGGAATTTGCCTTGCCATGCCTAAGAAACTTATCGGCGACGCGTTATAAAACTTGAGTAAAAAGAATTACTATTGGTGTTTCAGGATTGACCCAGTGGTAAACATGATGTTAGTTCTTACATCCTTCACCTATGACAGATCTTTTTGCGAAGTGTTATGACTTTGAAGACGCTAAGAAAGTAGAGGCGGCAGGGGTTTACCCATTTTTCCGGCCTATTGAGCAAACCATAGGCTCAACTGTCACGACTCATGGAAAAAAACGGGTCATGATTGGCTCCAATAACTATCTGGGGCTCACTCACCATCCCAAAGTTCAAGCAGCCGCTAAAAAGGCCATTGATCATTATGGAACAGGTTGTACGGGATCCCGGTTTTTGAATGGCAATTTAGTGATCCATGAAGAGTTGGAAGAAAAATTATCTCAATATTTAGGAAAAGAAAGCTGCCTTGTTTTCAGCACGGGTTTTTTATCTAACCAGGGGAGTCTATCGTCACTGGTGAGTCGAAATGATGTTATTTACTGTGATCGCGAGAACCATGCCTCCATTATTGAAGGCACCCGGGTGGCCATGGGAGACACGGTTAAGTTTAAGCACAATGACATGGAGGATTTGGAGAGGGTCCTCATTCAGACGCGAGGCAAGTACAAAGGCGCCTTGATTGTTGCGGATGGTGTTTTTTCGATGTCGGGTGAAATTTTGAATTTTCCTAAAATAATAGAGCTCGCAAAAAAATACCGATGTCGCTCTTATGTAGACGACGCCCATGCTTTGGGAGTTTTAGGCCCCGAAGGACAAGGAACAGAAGCGCATTTTGGTTTGAGAGGAGCGGCTGATTTAGTCATGGGAACTTTTTCGAAGTCCTTTGCCTCTATTGGTGGCTTTGTAGCAGGTCCAGCCGATGTGATTCATTACATTAAACATAAGTCACGACCTTTTATTTTTAGTGCGGCAATGCCTCCGGCAGCAGTGGCGACGGTTTTGGAATGCCTCAGAATTGTACAAGAAGAGCCAGAGCATTTGCTCAATCTTTGGCGAAATGCTCGCAAAATGAAAAAAGAACTCAACCTGCTAGGTTATAATACAATGAATAGTCAAACTCCGATCATTCCCTTGTTTATTGGGGATGACTTGACTTCGTTTTCGTTTACTCAGAAGCTCTACGAGAGGGGAGTTTTTGCCACACCCGTGGTGAAACCGGCCGTACCCGAGGGAGGCGCTCTCATTCGCACGAGCTATATGGCCACCCACACTGACGAAGATCTTGACTATACCTTAGAGGTCTTAGAAGATTTAGGGAAAGAGTTTGGAATTATCAACAAAGGTTTGACCACGGAATGGGGGAAAGAATCTTATGTATCAGCTCAAGCGCGTTGAAACGAATAAAGAATGGCGGGATTTTATTGATTTACCCTGGAAAATTTATGCCAAAGATCGCCACTGGGTGCCGCCACTCAAACTGGCAATCAAGGACATCCTCGATGTTCAAAAAAATCCATTTTTTAAGCATGCCGAAATGTTCCCAGTCACAGCCTACAAAAATGGAGAGTGTGTGGGGCGCGTTATGGGGATTATTGATGATTCTCACAATAAGTTTCATGACGAGAAAACAGGTTTTTTTGGTTTTTTTGAGTGTATTGACGATCAAAGTCTTGCCCAACTCTTGTTAGACGAAGTAAAGACTTGGGTCCTATCAAAGGGGATGACTGTGTTGAGAGGGCCTATGAATCCCAGCACCAATCACGAATGTGGCTTACTGGTGGAGGGATTCGAAGACTCTCCGACGGTCATGAACACTTACAATCCTTCCTACTATGTAAACCTTATTGAAAACTGGGGATTCAAAAAATCAAAGGACTTGATTGCCTATGACATTGACAGTCGCAAAGTAAAATTTTCTGAAAAACTCTTGGCTCAAGCCGAAAAATTAAAGCAAACAGGCTCTGTCACGTTTCGTATAATCAACATGAAAGAATTCGAAAAAGAAGTCGAGCTCATTTTGGACATCTACAATGACGCCTGGGAATCCAATTGGGGATTTGTCCCGATGTCTCCAGATGAGTTTCGTCACATGGCAAAAGACATGAAATCTATTGTGGACCCTGAGCTTTTACTCATTGCGGAAGTGAAGGGAAAACCGGCTGGATTTGCACTGACGCTTCCAGATGTCAATCAAGCAATTAAGAAAGTAAAAAATGGAAAACTTTTTCCGACGGGATTGATAAAACTCCTTTGGAACCTCAAAGGACCCGGCAGGAAAAAAACAATCAATCGCTGTCGTATTTTGACCCTTGGAATTAAGAAAGACTATCGTGCCTATGGCATTGGCCCGCTGCTTTACTCAGAGTTTTTAAAGAGAGGCCCCGCCAATGGCTATCCTGTGGGAGAGGCTTCGTGGATTTTAGAAGACAATATCCCCATGAACAAAGCTATTCAGCACATGGGTGGAGAAAAGACTAAAGTTTACCGCTTGTACGATCGGTCTCTCTCCGCTTAAAATGCGTGTACTTGGGGTAGATCCAGGTTCAAGGCTGACTGGATACGGATGTATTGATCTCATTGGCAATCAGTTGCACTTAGTCACCCAGGGAACCCTCAGTGTGGGACAAAGCAACATTGCTCTAGAAAAGCGGTTGCTTTATATCTACCGTGGACTGCAAGAAATTATCCAAAAATATCGCCCTCAGGTGATGGCAGTAGAAAAAATCTTTTTCGCAAAAAATGCGATCTCGGCTTTGAAGTTAGGGCAAGCCCGAGGAGTGGTGGTTTTGACTGGGAGTATGAATGGCCTTGAAATCGCAGAGTACAATCCTACAGAGGTAAAAGCTTCGATCACCGGATATGGCCGCGCAGAAAAGAGCCAAGTTGCAAAAATGATTCAAGTCTTATTGGGCAAGCAATCTTTTCTGACCGATGATGCCTCAGATGCACTCGCACTGGCCATCCATCATGCGTATGGGATGATTTCGAATTCTAGAAAAAAAATCCTGCCTCGTCTTAAAAAAAAGAAAAACCTTTCTTTGGCCCAGGCCGTGGGATTTGCAGTGAAGAGGAGTTAAGTTCAGCCTCCAATGCAGCATTTGACTTTCTTATTAGTGTCTATTAAAATGGACATTAATGTACAACGTTGTTTATACAGAAATTGCAAAAAAACAGTTAGATTGCTTGCATGGAAAACTAAAAAGTCAGATTGAAAGAGGATTACAAAGAATTGCACAAAATCCGAAATTAGGAAAACCTCTAAAAGGAGAACTAAAAGGGATCTGGTCAGAGAGAGTTTCTACTTTTAGGATTCTGTATAAAATCTATGACAAGAAGGTGGAAATTTTAATTCTTTTAATCGAACACAGAAAATCTATCTATGGAGATCATTGATGACATATAAAATTATTTCTATTAGTAAAGCTAAAGAAACCCTTTTACAGCTTTCTAGAAAAGTAAATCAAGAGGGACAAGCTTATATTTTTACTAGAGATGGAGAACCCGTCAGCGCGCTCGTCCCTGTCGAAGATTATGAGGCTTTGCTTGAAACAACTGAAATCCTTTCAAATCCAGCCACAATGAAAAAACTAGAAGCAGCATTATTGGACGAAAAAAAGAATAACCTTTGGAAACAGGATAAAAAAGGAAATTGGACAAAAATAAGCAAACTAAAAAAAGTGGCTTAAAGATTAAGCCACCAAGAATTTCTGTCTTTGGGATCTGGGTTGAGCCGTGCCTGTGACTTAGCGCGCTAATGCTGCTTTTAATTGTTTCCTTTTGGCCCCAAAAATACGAATTGCCATTTTTTTTACTTCTTCTATTTTTTTCTGATAGGGGCTTTTATAGCCAAAAGGGAATAAAATTGAAGAGGGGTCAACACCTAGGGCTGTGGCAATCAAGGAGGCTCTTTTAACGCCTACTTCTACCTTGTCATTTTCTATTAAACTCAAATTAGATTCGGCCAGTCCGGTTGCTTCAGAAAGTTCCTTTAGGGTAATTTTGAAGTTCGTTCGAAAAGCTCGAATAATCCCTCCGGGAGAAGTTCTAACGTGTTTTAAATCATCAAAAAAGTCTTTAGCCATTTGATTCCCTCATTTCATGTAACTAAAACTAGAAGAACGGTATCCTTCCCACTCTCCACGCAGGGGATGATCTGCCCAGATGTCTGGTCTCTCGAGAAGTTTGCTTGGGCCATGCAGTTTGATTGTTTCGGCCCATAACCTAATAATAATTTTGTCTTCATCTGTTAAGTTCTTGCTCTGAAAGGTTCTTAGCGCCGCATCTTCTAGTTGAATTTTCCAGATGATCGTCTTGTTGCTCATTATTAAAAATAATAATATATTAAATTGTGTAAGTCAATCATGTTTTACACACAATTCTTTACGTCAATGGATTTCTGTGCTAAACATACACCATGTTAAGCCAGTTTAGATTTCAAAAAATCAACTCGGAGGTCGCTTATCATCCGGTCGAACAGCGTGGCTTTGTGACAGTGCCTTTTGATCTTAGCCAACCCAAAGGCGACACGATCGAAGTCTTTTATCGGCTGTTACCTGCTCATCACACAAATCCAGAGGATAGCAAAAAGCCCATCATCGTTGTCATCAATGGCGGCCCTGGTATTCCCTCAAGTTTTTACAGACCCTTAGACTTTGATTACCAAAATCCTAACTCACCAGCCAATGGCTCCTTGGATCGCTTTATGTTTTTTTTAAAAACTCACCGCATTCTTTTGGTCGACCAACGTGGCACACCTGGGCAGACAGCCCCTCTCAATATGGACAATCCAGAACAAAATGCAGCTTTGGTGGCAAAGTACTTCTCATCAGACAGTCAAGCACACGACATCCTGGCGGTGATAGAAAAAATAATTCCTAGAGAAGACGAGTTTTATATCATTGCCCAAAGTTATGGGGGAATGGTGGGAATGCAGTACTTGAGCTTGCCAAATGCTAGAAAACCAAAAGGGATTGTTTTTTCGAGTTCGGGTCTCCCCTACGAAGATACGCTCGAATCATATCAATCTCGCCGAAAAGAACAGCTCAAGTTAAATCACCACCTGCTCCAGGTTGTTCCTACCATTAAGGAAAAAATATTCCAGGTAAGGGGTCATTTGAGGTCCCTAGGATTAGACCCTAACCAAGTAAATAGTTTATACACACTGCTTGGAAAAAATGTGGCAGGTGTTTGGGAAAAAGACTTAGTCACCTGTTTGGACAAAATGCTTCAAAAAGATCGTGGCACTATTCAAAAAGATTTTCAAAAAGACATGGCGAGCTTTAATTTGCTCAATTACATTCTTTCTTATGCTAATTTTGGAGAGTTCACAGACAGAATGTTAGCCAAAATCACTTCGGAGCAAATTCCCTTTGAACCTTGGATGATAGATGAAAATTGGGTACTCACACAAGCAGGAGAAAAAGGCACGTGGTTAAACCAGTTTGTCGATAACTTTGATAGCAATCCACCCCCCACTACTCCGTTTTCAAATCCGACAGAGTTGCGCGCAGCTATTGCCCACAATCAGCTCTTATTTACTGTTGCCGATAACGACGCCTTTGTGCCTGCAGAATCTTACCTTCAGTCTATCAAGAAATATCAGGTGGAGGGACACACCCAAATCAAACTCTTGCCGGGAGGGCATCATGCGATTTTTTTAGAAAAAGGCCACCAAGAATTTCTGTCTTGGAGCACGGGGTTGGACTAAAAAAGTACCTCCGATTTTTACTCATACTTGCAAAAATAGGAGGTGCCTGAAAATCAGGAGTCCGAGTCAGTACTATGCCCTTGGATTTCTCTCGGAGGTTAAATTTATCTGGCACTATTTAAGTGTGCCCAATTTGAATTTGTAGAATGGCTCAAAGAATGGATATACTCACAAAGATGATGGCAATGCGATAAAAAGCGTGACCGTTCAGCCTCATTCTGCAGGCTCGGTGTAAAAACTAGGGCGGCCACTCAGGTGTGGGCCAGTTATTTTGAAATAAAATATAAAGAAACTCTTGGATGTTTTTCTGGAAGTATCTTTTAATACCCACAAGATCTCTCCCCCACTCCACAATTCGAGACCAAGCGAGATCATCCCAAAAGCGTTTTAGAGCGGGCTGCCCCTTCTTTGCTCCGGTCATGAGTCTTGCGATCAAGCCTGCGACTTCGCGTAAAAAGCGCTTGAGAGCAAGCCGTGCTGGATAAATGCGCCTTGATTTTGTTTGGATCAAAAAATGCAAGTGATTTCCGACACACACAAACTCTCTCAGTATAATGCCGTGACGTTTTGCCGCACGAAATGCAATCACCCTAACTATACGAGAGCATGAGGGATGAAGCATGGATCCCTTTCCCACTGCTCCACTCGATCGCATCGTAATGTGCAGTTGTTTAGTAGGGTCAAACGGGCGTGCTTCTTTTCTTTTACGTGTTTTAGAATGCGCCTCTCCACCGTGTTCCTTAGCATGTCCCTTGGCATGTTCTTTTCTCTGCTTCTTAAAGAAAGGAAAATGCATCTGCTTTTGTTGTTTTTTCATTCGCCTGTCCTGGTTGTGTTGTATAGGATACGGGCAATGTTATTTCAACCCTATTTTTTTATCCAATGATCTAATTATTTTATTTTAAAAACACAGTCCTTTTTAATTTTGTAAACTTTTGCAAACATTTGTAGGTTTTTTCCCAGCTTTTCATGCTGTGCAAACACTCACGCACTTGTAGGGCCTGAAAATATCTTTTTTTATAAGTCCACCCCACCAGCCACCGGGGTCCATCGCTTAGAATGAAGCAGTCAAGGGACTCCGTTTTTAAACCGAACCTGCAGAATGAGGCTAAACAATCAATAAAAAGAGGGCTTTCAGCGCCTGAAAAAAATAACTCTATGATCTGAATTTTTTTGTAGGTTGAGGCGTGCCTATAATAGTGCTAAAGGAATCCTATGAGGGTAACAGGGGGTATAAAAAGATGATTGGATATCTAAAAGGCAAGCTCATCTATAATCAGGACGGAAAAGCCCTCGTGGTCGTGGGAGATGAGCGCACCGCGGTGGGCTATAGTGTTTGCCTGCCTGAAAAAGCTACGTATCAAAATTTAGCTCTAGATGAGGTCACTGAGTTTTTTATCTATACTCATATCCGCGAAGATGCCTTTGATCTCTATGGTTTTAGATCTCAAGTCGAGAAAGAAATTTTTACAACCCTTCTTTCCGTCAATGGAATTGGCCCAAAAGCAGCGCGCAGTATTTTGTCCCATTGTGAGCCCACTCAATTTGTCCAGGCTATTTTAGAAAAAAATTTCTCGGCTTTAAATGCGATCGCTGGCATCGGAAAAAAAACAGCAGAACGTCTCATCTTAGAACTGCAAGATTCTATAAAGAAAAAAGTCAGCGAAAATCCAGATCGATTTGCCCTTAAGCCGACCCTAAGTTCGGACGAAAAAATTCCTATTTCAGAGGCTTTGCATTCTTTTAAGGACGCCAAGGAGGCTCTCGTCAATCTAGGATACCGTGAAGCAGAGGTTGTCTCGATTTTAAACAAAATAAACCTAGAGCAAAAAGAGCTGGGAGTGGATGTTTTAGTAAAAAGAGCACTCCACCAATTGAGATAAAAGCATGGAAACCGAAAACATAAAACGATTGGTGAGTCCCGAAAAAGAAGCTCTAGAAGAATCTCCTATAATGATTTCAGAAAAAAACCTCAGACCCTCTTTGCTTCAAGAATATGTAGGTCAAGAAAAGGTAAAAGAAAAACTTTCTCTTTTTTTGCAAGCTGCTAAGCAACGGTCAGAAGCTTTAGACCATGTGCTCCTCTCAGGCCCCCCAGGCTTGGGCAAAACAACTCTAGCCCATATCATTGCAAATGAGTTGGGGAGTCAAATTCATATTGTGACAGGCCCCAATGTAGAAAAAAAGGGAGACTTGGCTGCGATTTTAACCAATATCCAACCTAAAGATGTTTTGTTTATTGACGAAATTCATCGCCTTCAAAAAACAATCGAAGAAGTTCTCTACGGAGCCATGGAGGATTACAAGCTCGACCTTATTTTAGGGCAAGGTCCTTCGGCCAGAACGCTCAGGATTGATTTGCCTGCTTTTACACTCGTGGGTGCAACCACTCGAAGTGGGTTGCTATCACACCCTCTCAGAGATCGATTTGGAATTCAACTGCGACTGGATTTTTATCCTCCCAAGGAGTTAGAGCTGATCATTGTGCGCTCATCTCAAATACTAGGGATTAAAATCGATGACCTTGGGGCACGCGAAATTGCAAAAAGGGCTCGAGGGACTCCACGCATCGCCAATCGGCTCTTAAAAAGAGTGAGAGATTATGCGCAAGTTTTTTTGAAAAAGACGTCGATTGACCAAGAGGCTGTCTGTGCTGCGCTTTTACTGTTCGAAATAGACGAACAGGGTCTAGATGCCATGGATCGAAAACTCCTAAAAATCATGATCGAAAAATTTGATGGTGGTCCGGTGGGGATTGAGTCGCTTACTTCTGCAACTGGCGAAGAGCGAGATACCCTAGAGGACGTCTATGAGCCTTATTTGCTTCAGGAGGGGTTCATCCAAAGAACACCACGCGGGCGGCTGGCAACGCGGCGCTCCTACGAGCACCTGAATTTTCCAATAATTGATCGTTTAAGTAAACAATAGTGTTGCATATATTCAACACTATTGTGTGCTGTGTGTGTCGATAAAGGTACATGTTTGCCGGAATTGACGCGGATGATATATTTTGCTATTGGCTTAAAAGCGAATGAACTTAAGGGGTTCTTATTTTTTTTAGAGTTAGGCACAGAGCTTGCTCTCATAAGTTGGAATAGTATGGTTTTTCAGAGAACATTAAAGCATAGCGCTCGGGTATCTGGGGTAGGGGTTCATACTGGAAAGAATATCACTCTTACCTTGAATCCGCATTTTCCGAACCAGGGAATTGTTTTTAAAAGAACAGACCTCAAAGGCTCGCCAGAAATTCCAGCCAACTATAAAAATGTTTTATCGACAAACCATGCCACAACTATTGGGATAGATTCTGCCACAGTCAGCACTGTGGAACATGTTTTGGCCGCACTCCAGGGATTGGGCATTGACAATGCTTTATTGGAAATAGACGGCCCCGAGGTTCCTATTTTAGATGGGAGTTCTCTGGAGTTTTGCAAAGTATTATTTGACGCTCAAGTTAAAATTCAATCTCAGCCGCGAGTTGAAATTCATTTAAAAAGACCTGTGGAATTAAAAGTTGCAGAAAAATGGGCGATTGCTAAGCCTTCTTCCCGCTTTGAAGTGGACGCCACCATTGAGTGGGATCATCCTCAGATTGGCTATCAGTCCTTCCATTATATTGAAGACGAGAGTTCGTTTGCAGAGATTGCAAGTGCACGAACTTTTTGTTTACTCAAAGATGTCGAAAATTTGAAACGGATGGGCCTTGCCAAAGGCGGCTCCTTAGAAAGCGCAGTTGTGTTAGACCATGCCTCTGTTTTAAATCCAGACGGGCTGAGGTACCCAGATGAGTTTGTGCGGCATAAAGTTTTAGATGCGATTGGGGATTTTAAGTTGATGGGGTTTCCTCTCCGAGGCTATTTCCGCCTACACCGTGGAGGACACGAGCTCCATCACCTCCTTTTACAGGAAATTTTTAAGGACCCTCTCAACTACGAGTGGGTTGCCACACCGCAAACTCCGGAGTCCGAAAAATCAAAAACTCTTGGGTTTGTGCGCGCCGCCTATGCCCGAATTGGGATTGCAGCAACGTTTTAAAAAAATACCTTCGGGGCTTTAGAGATAGGGTGCTCTCCAATTAAAAAAGACGTTCCAGGGTAAAGGATGCCCATATTTTTAGAGGTGAGAACTTGGTGAAGATTGCCCGAAGCAAGCAGTGCTCCTCGGTGGAGAAGCACACAAGAGTCAGCCCACTCTGTACTCAAATTTAAGTCGTGTGATACGATAACAATCGTATGGGTTTTTTGAGTTAGTTTTTTTAATAATTTCCCAATGAGGGATTGGTGGTTTAAGTCCATTTTAGAAAGGGCTTCGTCCAAGAGAAGAACTTTTGATCCCTGTGCCAGTGCTCTGGCTAGGTTTACGAGTTGTCTTTCGCCTCCACTCAAAGTTTGCAAGGTCCTGTCTCGATATTCCCAGCAATAACATTGTTCCATGGCAGAGTGGACGGCGTCATTTTCGCGTTGATTCCATCGTCTCAAAGAGTGCGGATTTTGACAAATGCGCCCCATTAAAACAGCTTCGAAGGCAGTGAGTGGAAATTCTGCATGTAGGTCCGAAGAAAGATACGTGATCGCTCGGCCTCTGGCATCTGCAGTCAAAGTACTTAAAGGAGCTCCCTGACAAAAGATTTGCCCCTGTTTGAGGGGCAAGATCCCAGCTAAAATTTTAAGAAGAGTAGATTTCCCAGATCCATTTGGGCCAATAATAGCTGTGATTTCATTTTTAAATATTTCAAGGGATATTTCTTTCAATACAAGAGATTGCGCAAATGAGTGCGAAACCCCATAGGCTCTCAAAATGGGTTTATTCTGTTCGGGTTCCATTGTTATTGTTTTTTAACACCATTATGATAAAAAAAGGAGCCCCAATAAGTGAGGTGACCACTCCGACAGGTAATTCATAGGGTTTTATAATAACTCTAGCCAAAAGATCTGCAAGGATGAGAGCACTTGCACCCCAAAGTGAGCAAAGCGGGATGAGGTGAAAATGCAGAGCTCCGACCTTTCTTCTCACAAAATGTGGAATCATGAGTCCCACAAATCCAATCATTCCGCTCCCGGCTACAGCAAGGCCCACTAAAATGGAGCTTAGTAAGATAAACCACCTTCTAGAATCTCCGACTGAGATCCCGAGAGTTGAAGCAGTTTCTTCGCCCATCAAAAATGCGTCAAGGCACGGGGATTTTATCCACAGAAAAAAAACTAGGACAATAGAAATACAAAGAGAGATCAAAGCCCCGCTTATTCTTGCTCTAGAGAGATCCCCCATCAGCCAAAAAAGCGCTCCTTGAATTCCCTGTGGGTCCCCTAAAGCCATACAGAGAGCGACGCCGCTGGATCCTAAAAATCCAAGCATGACTCCAGAAAGTAAGAGCGGAGTGAGGTTGATGTGAGATTTTATTGAAATCAGCAAGAGTATGACGGCAAAAAAAAGTCCTCCCAAAAAAGCTCCTCCGGTCAGCCCAAAAAAGGAGGTTTCTAGTCCCAAAAAAGACCCCAAGACTGCTCCGAGAGCTGAGCCCGAAGAAATTCCAAGAGTGTAGGGCTCACAAAGCGGATTGGTAAAGAGTGCTTGAAGTGTCGCTCCTGAGACACAAAGTGCAATTCCTGTAGCCATGGCTAGAACAACTCTGGGGAGTCTCAATTGAATGATGGAATGGAAATCCAAATGCGAAACAACACCGAGGTGGAGGCCAAGGTAAATAGAAAGAATTAAAGTAAAAAGACTCCAAAGATAAAATTTAAAAATTTTACTCATAGGTTTTTTTACTCAACATGCTCAAGCCCTCAAGGAGTCTCAGAGTTGGACGCAAGAGAGTGTCTCCAAAAAGAATATGGACTTTGTCATTTTTAACTGCTTTGACCTGTTTGTAGAGGTACCACTCGTTTTTTATTTTATAAAAGTGGTTTAAGTTTTTATCTAAAGTGAGAATGAGAATCACGTCTGGATTTCTTTGGATTGCATCTTCGAGTGAGGGCTTAGGGTAGGAAGTGAGAGAGTCTGAGTAAACATTGGTGGCGCCAATGGTTTCTAAAGCTTCGTGCAAGAACGATTTTTTTCCGACAACGACCAAGGGATGATCTCCAATTTGGAGAAGTACTTTTAGTTTTTTATGATTTTTAGATTTGAGTTGTATGTTCGCAATTCCACGCTTGAGTTGTTCAGCCATTTTTTCGCCCAGAGATTTTTTGCCAAGTGCACGACTCACTATGGAGATAGATTCGAAAATGTCTCTAAAGGACTGTGTGTTTACCACTAAAACAGGCACACCCAGCTCCCTCAAATGTAAAACTTGGTCTTTAGGGTTTCCGTCTTGGGTCGCCAAGACCAGATCGGGCTTGAGAGCCTGAATTTGCTCAATATTAAATCTAAAATACGGTCCAATGGAGGGCTTTTCTTTTAGTTTGGGCGGATAATCTGTATATTCGCTCACGCCAATGATTTTTTCAGTTTCACTTCCCAAAAAATCAGCTGCAAGTTCTCCAAGAGAGGGAGCCAACGTAATGATCTTTTGGGGTTCAGAGGTCAGTTGGAGAGTGGTGCCAGTGGTGTCTGTGATGGAACAGGGAAATTGCGCAAAGGCATTTGGAATAAGGGCATTTAGTAGAAATGCCTTTATAAAGATAAGAAAAAATAGGAATAAAAATGTTTTTTCCTTACCTTCGAGTAAGGAGTCTAGGTTTTTTTCATGTTTTAAAATAATGACAAAAAATAAACCCATGAGTACAAAAAGGTGTTCGCCAGGTGGGTAAAGCACAAATTGAGCAGCCAACATGAATAAAATTCCAATCAAGCTCGAAACAGATCCCACTCGGTTTTGCAAAAAGCTTAAGGCATATCCCAAAGCTCCCGCGAGAGCCGCAAGGGGAGACAACACTAAGATCACTCCAAAACCTGTGGCGACTCCTTTGCCTCCTCTAAATTTTAACCAGGGACTATAACAGTGACCTAGAACTGAAATAAATCCCGTAAACCATAAGTCAAAAGAAGGAGGTGCACCCCCTATTTTAAATAAAAGCAAAGGGAGAATACCCTTCAAAACATCACATAAAAAAGTCAGCGCGCCAGTGGGCCAGAATCCAAACACTCGACTGACGTTGGTTGCCCCAATATTTCCGCTTCCCAGTTGGGTGATGTTTTGGGCGTGAAAAATTCTAGTAAAAACCACTCCAAATGGGATGGATCCCATCAAGAATGCAAAAGCAAAAAAAAACAGAAAAAGCGGGTGAGTCATTTGCGCTCAACTTGTTTCATTCGATACAGAAGAGCAATGATTGCTCCCAAAATTACCAAAATTGAAATGAACTGACTGGTAGAGAGGATGTCTTCGATGATAAAGCCACGGATCAAGTCTCCTCGGTAAATTTCGACAATGCTCCGAATGATAGGGTAGGCGATAAAATAGGTGAGCACAACTTGCCCGTCAAATATTTTATGTTTAAAAGTCCAAAGCAGACCTAAAAATAAAATAAACAAAGTAAATGCCTCATAGAGTTGTGTGGGGTGTAAGTGGATACCCCGCATGGCTGGTTCTACGAGTTCAGAGTGAAACACAATTCCCCAGGAGGTTCCTGTGGGTTTTCCATAACAACAACCAGCAAGCAGGCAGCCCAATCTTCCCAGGGAGTGTGCTAGAACCAATCCCGGAGATAAAACATCCAACCCTTTCCAGGCTGGAATTTTCCATTTTTTAAAATACCAAATTGCAAAAGGGGTCACCGCCAGAAGTCCGCCAAAGAAGACAAAGCCACCTTCCCAGACTTTAAAAAAACTGAGAGGATCCGCGGCAAAATCAGAGATTCGGGTGATTCCATAAAGAATACGAGAACCAGCAAAGCCAACAAGGAGGCACCAAAAAGCAAGGTCTACAATTTTTTCTGGGTCTAGATCGGATTTGAGGGCAAGTTTTTTTAAAACGTAAACTGCCCCTAAAAAACCCAAAGCAATCATCAGGCCGTAGCCATGGATGGGGATCGGTCCAATTTGTAAAAGAATGGGTAGCATAGAGTTCAAAGACTCTCTCAATTTGAGAGCAAAATCAATTTTAAACGAAATATTTGACGATTTGGTCTGAGAGGGCAAACCCTCTGGGGGTCAGTCTAAAGTTATTTTTATTTTCAGGGTGGGGTTCGATCAAGTTTTCTGATTCAAATTTGTTTAACCAAGCTATTTGTTTTTCAGCTTGGATCCAAGCTCGTGGGGCACCTTCGTTTAACCTAAGTGCGAGCATCCATTGTTCAAGCTTGATTTGTTCAGGGGAGAGAGTTTCTTCGCACTCTATAGGGAGAGTTTTATTTTTGAGGGAGTCAGCGTAGCGATGGAGGGAGGAAAAATTTTTCCAGCGTTTTTTTAGAACTTTATCATACGAATGCGCCGAAGGGCCAAGCCCCAAATAAGACCCTCCTTTCCAATAGTTTAGATTGTGCTGAGACCTCAAGCCTGGTTTGGAAAAATTAGAGATTTCGTAGTGTTCAAATCCTTTGGAGGTCATCCATTGATCGATAAAAAGGAGATGAGAAAGTTGTGTCTCTTCGTTTGGCAAGTCTTTGTACATCGGGTGATGCTTGGCAAGGGTCAGCAGGTAGCAACTCAGATGGGTGATTGGAAAACGAGTGAGTGTAGTCAAATGACTTTCTAAGTCCTCTAGGGTTTGCTCTGGCACACCACACAAAAGATCTGTTGAGGCATTTTTTATTCCAGCATTAAATAAATCCTCTAAAGCTTGGAGTGCTTGGTTGGCATTGTGGACTCTGCCCAAAAGTTTGAGGTGAGTTTCGTTCAGGGATTGAACACCAAGGCTCACGCGATTGACTCCGAGAGTTTTATATTTTTTTATATTTTCAAAATTTAGAGAAGAAGGGTTGGCCTCAATCGTCCACTCCGTTTCGGGCGAAATGTGGGCTAAGAAATTTGATGTAGACAAAATTTTTTCCATCTCCTCCGGAGGAGTCATGCTTGGAGTGCCTCCCCCCATAAAAACAGTTTTGAGCTTGGGTGCAAGCGAGGGCTTGAGGATCTCAAGTTCTGTTTGGAGGGCTCTCTCGAACTGCTTGGGGTCTCCCTCTTGAGTTCGACTCCGACCCAGCGAATAAAAATCACAATAATGGCATTTGGTTTCGCAAAAGGGAAAGTGGATGTAGAGGGATTCGAAGTAGGGCATGGGGAGGGTGTAATATTCTGTTCTATATAGAAAAGCAAGCACCTCAGATTTTATTCCCCTTTTAATTTACATGATGTCTAAATTACGTGTATAATTAGACATCATGTATCAAAGATTACTTTCTGACAAATTTCTAAAAACATCTAAAAATATTCTGCTTTTAGGGCCCCGGCAAACAGGTAAATCGACACTCATCCAGAGTCTCAATCCAGACCTTACAATCAATTTGGCTCTGGAACAGACTTTTCTAGACTTTTCAGCACAACCGGATTTGATTGAAAAAATGATCCAACATTCAGAGCCGACTTCTATTTTTATCGATGAAATTCAACGCCTTCCCAGTCTCCTCAATACGATTCAGGTGATTTTGGACAAAGCCCCAAAAAAATATAGATTTTTTTTGACAGGCTCAAGTGCGAGAAAGCTCAAGCGTGGGGGGGCTAATCTACTCCCAGGCCGGGTTATTAGCTTTCAATTAGGTCCATTGTCTGCCGATGAAATGGGAGCAGATCTTATATTGGATGATGCATTGGTATATGGGACTCTCCCTGGAATTGTTTCTGAACAAAAACAAAGAGACAAAAGGGATCTCCTTCGAACTTATGCTTCAACCTATCTTAAGGAAGAAATCCAATCTGAAGCTTTAACTAAAAACATTGAAGGCTTTGCACGATTTTTATTTGTGGCTGCCTCAAAATCTGGAGAGTTTCTTGATTTTTCAAAACTAGGCGTTCTTGCGTCCATTAATCAGAAAACCAGTTCACGGTTTTTTGAGATCCTTGAGGACACACTCATCGTAACTAGGATCAATGCTTTCTCACGGAATGAAACCCGAAGATTGGTCCAGCACCCGAAGTTTTATTTTTTTGACAATGGAGTACTCAATGGATTGCTTAAAAACTTTACCCTGTCCGAAGACAGGAAAGGCTTTCTATTTGAGCACTTCATGATCAATCAAATCATAACGACCCATTTTATCCAAGGTGAACCTGCAAGACTTTCGACCTATAGAACTGAAGCAGGAAATGAGGTTGATCTTTTGATTGAAAAAGATGGAGACTTCATGTGTGTTGAAATCAAATCTAGCCGACGTCTCGGGAGCAAAGACTTTTCTGGACTCTATGGTTTTGCTGACCATTATGGGAAAAAACACCGGTTCATACTGCTGTATGACGGAAATCATGCCTACCAGGAGAATTTTATTGAGGTCCTTCCTTGGCAAAAAGCCTTGAAAGAGATTTCAGCATTTATTGGCGACTGAACCTGAACAATCTCAAATAAGAGTGCATTTTTGCCACTTGTAAAGCGGTGTCTCTTTGTCCCTTTCCTGATTTTTTAGAGAGGATTTGTTGGCATCCTAATTGCTTAGAGACACAAGGTGGTCATTGGGGGCCACACGAAAAGGGGGATCTATGAAATCGATTTTATTTAAAATAGCTTTATTTACTTTTATTTTAAGTGCTATGCCTACTGCAAAGGCAGATCATATTGGGCCGATTAATCCAAATCTACAGGCCTTAGTCGAGTTGATTCAAAGAGACAAGGCTTTGGTAAATGACGCAATCGCTGCGGCAAAGGTCAATCAGTCTAAGCTTGCCATGATTAAACTGAGGCAGATTCAAGTAGATACAGTCAGCATCCCTGAGAGTCCATCAAAGCCTGTTTTGCAAAATAGGCTTGTTGTTGCGATTCAAAAAGTGATGGATCGAAGCATTCCACCACTAGGAAAAGGAGCACAGATGGAAAATCTTGGGCGTGAGCTTTTGAGTATTTTGGATCAGATTTTAGAAGAAAATAGCCGCCCTGTAGACCCACCCCTTGAGCAAAATTTAGAGGGGGCTTTGGTAGGGGTCAGGCAAGTGGTGTCTTTGCTAGATGCGGGCGAATTGGAGAGAGCGGCTCGTAAGGTGGAAGCACTGAAAGCTCTGCTCGCTCGTTATCCATTAGAGAACGCTTTGCAAGGAGCCAAACTCAGTTTAGATCTGATGCAGGAAAAACTCCTAGATCCAAATCTCAGTCTAGCCGAAAAGGCTATCATTGTAGACGAGGCCGCTAATGAATTTGAAGCCGCAGTTCGAAGCTCTGAGGCTTTTGCCAGAGAGCACGTGCCGGTGGAGCGTCAGATCTCGCTCGTGTGCGAGAGTCGCGAATTTAAGCACACTAACTGCAGCGCTGGGGGATTGAGAATCACACGTGTAGTGCTTGCTGCCCGGTATTCTAATAAAAAATGTATTCTCAATTCGAGCTTTGGAATCAATGGTGACAACACAGCCATTTGGGTTGATGGAGGCTGTCGGGGGTTGTTTACGGTAAGCGGATTTTGAGGGGATTAAATCTTATATGCCATTGTGATGCCGTCCCTCACTGGGAGCATCACAGGCTCGACTCTTGGGTCTTGCTTGACGTGTTTATTAAAAGCAATAATGGCGTAATCTGTGGGGTCTTGCGGGTTTAAGACTCTCCCATTCCAGAGCACGTTATCGGCAAGCAGCAACCCCCCTTTTCTCACTTTCGGGACACATGCTTCCCAGTATTTGATATAATTTTCTTTGTCTGCATCTAAGAACACAAGATCCAAGGGCCCTTCTATCCTCTTTAAAGTTTCGAGAGCAGGCCCCAATCGGAGTGTAATTTTTTTCCCGTGGGGGCTTTTGTCCCAATAGCGCTGTGCTAGCTCAGTTGCTTTTGGGTCAATATCACAAGTGGTGAGCACTCCATCTTCGGGCAAGGCTTCCGCCATCATCAGAGCGCTATAGCCTGTAAAAGTGCCAATCTCGAGAATCCGGCGGGCATTGACTAGTCTTGCCAGTAAGCGAAGAAAAATTCCCTCCAAATGCCCCACTTGCATTTGTGGAGCTTGCATTTTTTCGTAGGTTTCTTTTGCCAATTCTTGGAAGAGGGCCGGTTCGACTACTGAGTGCTGCTCACAATACTTTTCGAACTGTTTTGGAATGATGGGAACCATAAAATTTACATAAAAATACTGGGTTTTGAACTAAGTGTCAAGAGTTGGAAGAATAAATAAGTAATCCCTCAGTGGATTGTGGGACTCGGTCCCCCTCCTGCTCCCACAATCCACTGAGGGATTACTAAAAGTGGATTAAAAAAGAACCACTTTGTCTGAGTATTTTTAGAGCTGATAAAATAGAGATGAGGCATTGGGTTGCACTGAGAAGCCTTGACTCCAAGGCAAAGCATTTCAAGTTCGTGAATGAAGTTCTGTGCATATTCAGTTTCATCCTTAAAAACATTGAAATGTGCACGGGCTTCCCCAAGTTGGATATCCACGTCTTTCATGTTGAGTTCGTCCTGAGCTTTTAGGCTGATTTCATCATGTGCCTGAGCAAAGATTTTAACTTGCTCACGGATTGATTGGAGAAGTTTTTCAGGTGTTAAAACAATAGTTTTTTCCAGTATTTCTCCGTTTTTCTCGAGTTGGACTTCAATATTACGAAGATCATGGTTGATATGTTGAGTGATTACGTATTCAGGGGCTATGGCTCCCCACAAGCGGCTCCTGCATCCACTGAGGCCTTACAAAAAAAATAAAATAGCACTTGACAAGATTTAAGTAAAAACAAGGGTATTAAAAACAATTATTTTTATTTTTTGAGACTCCATTTTAAAGGGGGTTGTACGTTCATTGACGCCTGTTCTAGAGGGTTTGTTTTTTGCAGTTTTGTTTTAATAAGCTTTTTAAAATACCTCCGATCTACCGAACAGCCAGACCCCTCGATTTGGCTTTTTAAATATCATGATACAGATATCTCCTAGAGGATATTTAAAATGACGAACCTTAAACACTTGTCCAATCTCGAACTCTGGAACGAAACTAAAAACCTAGTTTCTAAAGAGCGCCAGCTTACCACTCAAGTTTTGTGTCACTTAAGAGAAGTCTCTCGAAGAGGGCTTCATTTAGAAAGGGGTTATACTAATCTCTTTACTTACTGTGTTGAAGAACTGGGCTACACACCGGGATCTGCGGGAAGGAGGGTAAAAGCCATGAAGCTTCTAAAAGACCTTCCAGAAAAAGTGCAGGAAAAAGTAGAGCTAGCATTGAACGAAGGCAAAGTGTCACTGAGCAATGTGAGCACGTTGCAGTACTTTTTTGAAAAAGAAAAAAAGTATTGCCACAAAGAGTTTAGTTCAGAAGAGAAGCTGGATCTTATAACCAAACTCGAAGGTAAAACCCAAGAGGAGTGCCAGAGGATTCTTTATACAGTCAGCCAAGATCCAGAAAAAACAATGCTGCCTCAGGAAAAAGAGCGCGTTATATCTGAAACGAAAACGGAGATAAAACTGATTTTAGATCAGGAGCTTCTTCAGAAATTACAGAGAATCAAAGAACTCACTGCGCATCAAAACCCCAATCCAAGTTA
>CAZBEI010000060.1:0-6073 GCA_964490895.1 uncultured Bdellovibrio sp.
ATAATTCTGCTTTTTGTTGCTCAGACAAATATTTTGTATATTTTTTTTCAATCTCAGTCATTTCACTATGTGCATTTTGTTCGTACTTTAGAATATTTTTATTTATTTCCTCAAGCTTCTCGCTTGATGTTTTGAACTCATTTTTTGCTTTTTGCAATTTACCTACTGCTACCTCTAGATCAGCCGCTTTTTTAGCAAGCGAAGCTGAATCTAATTTCCCAGGATTTTCTCTAATAGTTTTTTGAAGTTCAGTTACTTCTTTTTGTGCTTGCTCCATTTCTTTTTTTATTTTTTCAACATTTTCATTAAGCACTACAAGTTCTTGCCCTCTCAATTTTTTAGCGTCCTCATGGAGTGTTTGTATCTTATTTAATGAAGTACTAAGACCCTCGCTTTCAACTGATCTGTCTGCAATTGCTTTTGTAATCGCTTGTTTGAACTTATTGTCATTATCTCTAATTTTTTTAAGCGAATCGAGGAGATCATTTTGATCGGCTTTTGCCACTTCGCCTGGCAAAGTGGGCGCTGGCGGTAACTGGGGAGCGGTTTCAGCTGGAGACTTGGCTGTCGCTTTTTCACCACTTCCTGCGCCGGCAGTACCTGCTGCAGGAGGAAGGTTTACAGATGGAGCAGCTGGGGGTGAGGCAGTTTGAGGTGGGGTAGCTGGAGCTTGTGCTGCTGGTGGAGCAGCTGGGGGCGAGGTAGCTTGAGATGAAGCAGCTGGGTGTGCAGGCAATTGGGGTGCTCTGCTAGCACCAGCTTCTGCGTCTGAAGTAACAGTCACACGAGGCCCAGCAGTCGGGGGATTAACTCCTGGAGCAGCGCTTGGTTGCTGCCCTGTACCTCCTACATTTCCTGGTACATTTCCTCGACCAGAAGCAGGAACTGGAGCTTTGGGACTAGCGGGCAAAGGCGCGGCGTTTTGGGCTCCTTCCTGAGAATCTTTATTTATAACAGGATTTTTTTGGTTGCTGAGATAGTCATTTCGTAGCCTCCAAACATCACCTCTAAGTTTAATCAGTCTGGCTCCGTCTTCACCTGAGGGACTTCCACTAAGCTCTTCTTCAATTTTACTCAATAGGATACTTGTGTGTTCATCAACGCTATTGATATCTTTATCGGTAATCATCCCTTTTGGTACATAGGCATGAACAAATTTTAAATAATAAAGATTTAACCCCTCTGCCCGTGTTAACGGATCATGCCCCCTTCCCTTCGACATCTGTTTTTTCATTTCTAGCCGTTTGTATTCTTGCTCATCATCTGCAACACAAAACGCAACACAAAAGGTTGTCGTTAAAATCCAGAGACCACCCAAAACCAAAATTTTTCTAAATTCCAATAATTTCATAAAAACTCCTACAACTAAGTCAATGCAATCTATATGCCAAAAAAGGGCGTCACAAAATAATACATAATTTTAAGATAAAAACACCAATCGCTTGATTTTAATACAGAAAAACCTGGTCTCAATTGAACTGTGTCTTTTTTGACAAAATTTTTCTTTTTTCTGCTTTGAATAAAAAATTTACACTTTGCTAAATAGAAAAAACAAAACCACACAAAAAACCCTATCTGCTCAAGAACTTAGATTTATTTGTGTTTTTTTTAGGCAGCTGACCAGTAGTCCATGCGGAAATACGATTGACACCCTTTTTATTATGTGGGAGTCCTACTCGAGAAGAAAACCGAAAAGGGGGAAATAAACATGAAATATCATCTTATTATTTTAATTACTCTCGTCACGTCAGCGTGCGCTTATGCAGAAGGAGTTCAAGAAGAAATCATCGGAAACGTCGTGGCCGTGAAGAGAAATTTTGGACATGCAAACTTCGAAGCTTGCAAGCAGACCGTGAAGACCTATGGCTCAGACAGCTTTCAATGTGTAGTTACCTTTCCAAACTCATCTCAGTTTGTCCATGGTGCTTTGAGATACACTTATCGCAAAGTGACTGTAGACTCCTGCAGCGTTGAGATTGCAAGCGTAGTCAATGGCTACTCCATTGCAGTAGAACCCATTGTCCACACGCCGCACTCCATTGCCCCTCTTACACAAACGGTGGCCTTAGAATGCATTCAAAAAGCGATTGCCACCACAGAACTAGGTAAAACAGACATCCAAATTGTTGTTCTAGACGTACGCTAAAGCTTTGTATATAGCTACACGCAGCATGACAATGGCCACAATGCTTCCGAGCTGGAAGCGAGCATGAAAATTCTTTTTTTTGGTGATGTGTTTGGTAAACCAGGCCGCGAGGCACTTAAAAAGGCCTTAGATAAACTTGTTCCTCTCCATCAACCTGATTTCATCATTATTAATGCTGAGAATGCAGCCCATGGCAATGGCTTGCTCCCCGAAATGGCAGAGACTTTTTTTTCCATTGGGGTCGATGTCATCACCCTTGGGAATCACGCATGGGATCAAAAACAAATTGTCCCCTATTGGTCGACCACTACGCGGCTCCTCCGACCTGCCAACTATCCAGACCACCCACTCTACAAAACTCCGGGCAGAGGGGCGACGGTCGTGGAGTCCAGACACAATCCCCATTTAAAATTAGGTGTGATCCAAGTCATGGGGAGAGTTTTTATGGATGCGCTCGATTGTCCATTTAGAACTGCAGAAAAAGAACTCGAGCGCCTTTCGCAATATGGACTCAGGTGCATCCTCATTGATTTTCATGGTGAGGCGAGCTCCGAAAAGCAAGCATTTGCAAATTTTATGGATGGAAAAATCAGTGCTGTCGTGGGTACTCATGCCCACGTCCAAACAGCAGATGAGCGCATTTTGTCGGGAGGAACAGCTGCCATCACAGATGTTGGAATGTGTGGGTGTTTTGACTCCGTCATTGGAGTTAAAAAAGAAATTTCGATTCAAAAATTTTTGACAAAAAGACCTGTAAAATTTGAACCCGCCGAAGGACCTGGAGGGTACGGTGCCGTTGTCATTGAGATTAACGAAAGTACAGGCAATGCTCTTTCTATTTTGAGACTCAGAGAGGCTATTGTATAATAGCCTAATGCAACGTCCTACTCCTCAAGAGTTTTACTCAGAGTTTTTAGAATTTGTCAGACAGGAAACCCAAAAAGAACGCAGTGCCGTTAGCCGAAGGATGTTTAATGTTGTGCTTTGGTGCTTTCTGATTCCAGCTTTTGTGGCGTTTGTCGTTATATTATTGGTAAATTTTAGAATTTTGCCACACGTAATGAGAGGTTATTTGGATTGGATCTTGCTATCATTTCCAATTTTTTATGTCATCAATGTTTTGAGCTCAGAAGTTTTAAAAGACCTGCCTTTGCTTTTAAAAAAAGGGGGAATGACCAACACCCTCAACCACGCCCAAAAGGAAGGGAAATGGAGAGAGCGGATATGCGAAGAAATGCCAAAAAAAATACGGGCGGATTTTTTGGAATGGAAGTGGATTCAAAAAAACTATAAAACAGACTTAGATAATCTCCTTTCACGAATTCGTTTTTTGACCGTTTTGGCCGGAGCTGTTTTTTTTATGATTGTAAAAGGAATTGATTCTTTTTTTGACGTGACGAAACTCACCACAAATTCGGACTCCTCAGAGTGGATCGGACTCAGTCTATTTCTTCTGTTGTTTTACCTTTCAGGGAACCAAAACTATCGCTCATTATTGAGATTTTCTGATTGTGTCGAATTGATTATTCAAAAAGAAGAGGGCTAGGCTAGAAAACAAATCTTTTTAAAAAGATAAAAAACAGAAAAAAATTATGCTACAAAGTTCACAAGGGGCCGTAGCTCAACTGGTAGAGCGCGAGCTTTGCAAGCTCGAGGTCGTCGGTTCGATCCCGATCGGCTCCAAATTTATAACTCCCTTTAATCATTAATGAATTTTTGTTTTTCTCATCTGTTTTAAAATTATTTTGAGGACTGTTTTGACCTTTGCGGAGCATTAGCGGAGCAGGAAGCTGCTTATTTTCCAACGTTGATGAAACTTGTGAGTCAACAACATGTGGCTGCATTTCATGGCATATGTCCGAAACTATTTTGCTCATATCTAAATTTTCCAACATGTTTTGAGGAAGTAGGGCCAACTTTTTTAAAAAAACAGCCACAAATCCAGTTCCTCCCTCGGCGCTCCTTGATTTTATACTATTTTCCTTTTCAGACTCATTGTCAAAACTAAAATTATCTCTCACTTTAAGATCCCCATCTAAAAGATGAGTATAGACTTTTGATGTGATCCCAATATCAGAGTGTCCAAGAATGGCCGATACTTTTCGTAAGCCCCAGCCAGCCCTGATTTTGTTGCTCCCATAGCTGTGCCGCAAACAGTGAAGATCCACCCTCTTTTTTATTCCTGCACGCTTTGCTGCACGCTGTAAGGGCAATCGAAATGAATCAAGTCTTTGTCTACTTCCGTTTGGTCTAGAAAAAATGAACTCATTATTTTTTGACAGAAGGCCCAAGGCTGTAATGGCTCCCCCTTCGAGTGGAATCACCCGCGAAGAGCCATTCTTGCTTTTTCGGATGTGGACAAAACCAGAGTCCAAATCAACATCTGTCCATTTTAATTTTAGTGCCTCTGATCTCCTCAGCCCAGTGTGAGCCAGGAGTTTTATCAATGGGTACAAAAGAGGTGATTTTGACTGTTTGGTTTCTACAAAAAGTTTTTCGAGTTCTTCGGGCACCAGAAAATCAATGTTTCTTGTGGGTGGTTGTTTTGGAAAAAATCGGTTAAAATCTCTGATTTTTCTGACCCCATTTTCCGCAGAAGGGTTAAGGTCACAATAAATATCTCCGAGGATAGTCAACTTGTAGTGATATTTTTGGATGGTGGAGTGAGAGCGTCCTTTTGTTTTGAGCTCCATATAAAATCTATAAAGACAATCTTTTTTGAGTTCTGTAAAAGGGAGACTCCCAAAAGTGGGGCGGATAGAGTTTTCATATTTTCCTCGCAGGGCTTTTTGCCACTCAGGACTTGCGCTCAGATAACGATGGCTTTTATAAAGCAGATCAATGAGCTCTGAAATAGTCAGCGCTGGAGTATAAACGGGGAGTTCGGGTCTTGGGTTCTGCCCCTGGAACAGGGATTTTCTGACTTCTGCTTCCATGTAGAGAGCTTCGTCTTTTGATGGTCCAGCTGACATACTCTTCCAGATGCCGGTGGCTCGATCTTTCCACCTCACAATCCAACTCACTTTGCTACTTTTATGCTTTTTTCTATAAATGTAGGTGCGGACTTGATTCATAGTTTATATCCTACAGACGTTATTAAACACTCTGTTCGCGCACAAGCCAGCGGATAAACTCCTTCTTAGGAAACAAAATCGTTTTTCCAACGCTCACGCGGGGAGGTCTTCTTTCTCGATCAACTCTTCTTGTCCAATTATACACAACTTTTTTTGTACAGCCCAATAGGACAGAAACATCTTCTATTTTAAGGAAAACCTTCCCCTGAAATTCTTTTTCTAAATCTTGAATAATAGACTCGTCCATATTGATTTCTCCTTTTATAAATTCTCGAACGGATAAAAATGGTTTGTTTCTTTTATAAGCTTCACAGTCCTATATCCAGGATCTGCTTGCACTGGCTCAAAAGCATGCCTGAGTTTTGCCTTGAGTATGTTTTTGTCTAACACAACCACAATGAGAGATCGATTGACCTCCATTTCGTCCTCGAGTGTGTAGATTTTTTTATCCCACTCTATGCGGCAGTATTTTTTTTCTGAATCTTGGATATTGTCTCGTTCCCAGTAGTAACAACCCGCGCAGGGGGCCTTATTTTGGATTGAGCACTGAGCGCAATCATCAATCCAGGCACACTCACGGCGTGTATTAATGGACCCCTGAGACCCATCACAGCTCCATAAACTCATGAGGCTTGAAATACTTTGGTTAGAGTTACAAAACCAATCGCACTTCCAAGGACGGGTATAGGCTTTTGTGAACACTTTTTGGGGGAGTCCATTTGTAATCATGTTTTTGACCTCACTTCCCAGGGCGTAAATTCCGAATAATTGAGCTGAGAGTGGAGAAATCAGACTTATGCCACTTTCTTTATAGCTTAAAATGTCTTGATTTAAGTTTTGTGTGAGTGGAAAT
>CAZBEI010000061.1:0-23434 GCA_964490895.1 uncultured Bdellovibrio sp.
TATTATGTGAGCCAAGATCCCATCTCGTCAAATATTGCTGGTGTCCACTGCGTTTCGTGGAAGGTCTTTTTTGAAAAAGAGTTTTGAGCCCACTTGGCTTCGGGAATTGCGAGCAGGGTGGGTTCTGAGACATATTAAACAGGTTATATTAAAACATAACTACAGCCACTTTGCCTATTGACATATTGTGTCAACTTATATAAAACACTGACCTGTGAGAGGGAACCCATGAGAGTGAAAATGAAGAGATTATTGCCTATATTAGCACTAATGGCCTTTGTTCTAAATTTGTTTCTTGTTCAAACTTTGAGAGCGGAGCTGACACAAAGTGATCACTGGCAACTTGCAAAGATAGCCTTTGAGCAGAAAAAAGTTATAATTACACCCAATGAATTGCATGAATTTATTTCTTCACTCCCTACTAATGGTACTTTAAACACAGCTCAGCTTGAGGAATCATTTGTCCGTTTTCTTGTAAATCACGCCAAACCTAACACCGATAACAGCATAAAAGTTGATAGCGCCAAATCACCTTTACAGGAAGCGATAAGGATCGCCCTGTCAAATTTTTCTGCATTAGAAACGTTTGCTACACTTGATACAAGTACGGGCCCTCGTGCCCCAAGAATTACGAATACTGAACTCACAGAAGTTCTCAGCCAAGCGTTAAGTAGTGAGACACGCCCTCTAATTCAAAATGCTATAAGGCATTTGATTAGTTTTACAACAGCTACTTTAGATGCAACAATGAGGCATGAATTCCAGGCGCTTCTTGCACAAACTAGAGAGCAGGGACTACCGTTTGATATTAAAACCAATGAACCCATATTCGGACTCGCTGTCCTTTTTACATATCAAGCGAGATATGGACCTACCATTCCTGCTACACACAAAGGCATTCTAGGATCCGCTGAAACAACTTTAGGACAAAAATATATTAAGATCTATGTTTTTGAAAATGGCTCATACACTAGAGAACTTTTACTGACCTTGGGAGAATTAACTCAAATTTCTTTGACTAGCCCTCAAAACATTTACTGTGAATCTGCTTTAGCTCCTTTACCAACGGGCAGTCTCAGCCCCTGCGCTCAAGGCAGCCCAGGTTGTGCTTTGATAAAATAAATCTACCTCTCTAAAAACTGCACAGACTACTTACAGCTCCCATAAAATGAGACATTCAAGAAAAACCCTACTCACCTTGGACAAATATATTTCCGCATTTTAATTTCTCCATACTCTTCTATTGCCTTTAGGCGATTGTGGGTGGCGCAGAGCAAAGTTAAATTTTCTGCCGTCGAGCTCCCCCCTTTGGCAAAAGGAATTTCGTGCTCAATCTGCAAAAATCTACGCACGATGCAACGCTCTTTTGTGATAGGCGAAATGTAGGTGCATTGGTCTTGAGATTTTTTTGATACTTCGTTACGAACCAAAACAGAAATGTAGGGCCTCTGGGTCACTTCTCTTTTTACTTCTTCTGGCGAAGTAGCCTGGGCCTGACTTTGCTTTACTACTTCGCCTGGCGAAGTAGCCATAGTTTGAGTTTGACTCTTTTTGTTATTTTCAAGCTCTGGCCCTTGAGCCTCCGAAAAAGTAGCCTTAACTTTTAACGCTTTTTTTAATCCTTCTCTAAAAACATCAGCATAGCTTGGATCAGAGTTCCCTTTTTGGATGAGCTTAGATTTCATGAGTTCCATGAGCTCTAAAAGTTCTGGATCTGCCACTAACCTAATCTCGGTCTGTGTTGGACTAAGTACTCTCTTTTTCTCGTGTGGGATAAACTCTGGGGATATGCCTGTAAAAAACTGCTCTGTCTCAAGCTTTGATTTTTTCTCCACTTGTTTTAGCAATGCTCTCTTTTGATCTGGGCTATAGCGTTTCTTATATTTCGCTCTCTCATGTCTCATAAACTTCTGCACGGTCCCAATGACTGAAAGATTTAAGCTGCCATTTTGCAGTGACTCTTTAAGTTCTGGCACGTCTTTAGACAGCCTCATCGCGTCTATCCTGAGTTGGGCACTGGCATTGCAATATTTTAGTTCTTTAGTGCAATACTCAAACATCGAACTGTATTTTAGTTTTGCATACAGGTATCTCTGCTCTACTTCTCGAAGGTGATCTAAGACAAAGTTAGTAGCTTCTCGTTCTTGAGTCACTGCTTTTTTTGTTTGAAGAAGAAGTTCAGAGTCAGACAAGGCTTGCAAATTTATGCTTGTCATTTTTTAGTTCCTCCTGAGTTCTTTCTTTAAGACATATGTATGTCTTAAAGAAAAGACAGGAGAATCTATCTCTTAATAAAATTATAAAATCAACAAAAAAATGCTTAAAAATAGGATTATTTTTAAAAAAATAGACGCAGAATATAAATAAAAAGCCCGCCCAATAGACATATTTCCCTACTCACCCAAAACTGGGGGGCTTAATACTCGTGTAAACATCACCATCATTTTAACAGCAGTGGAACAACCCTCTTAAGCTGCAAGCATGAGGCCTACTGCTCACCCGCCAAACAAAAACCTTCTTTGAGAGCTGCGCGAGCAAGTTGTTTATCAAAGGTCACAAAATCCATATTGACTGGCCGATCTTCGCATACAATGAGAGCAGCTGCCAACTGCAGTGCATCTGCAGCATGTAAAACATGCAAGTAAATGAGCCTTTCTGCCCTTTTTTGTACCCAGTTCAATTGCTCAACCACAGTCCAAGAGTTTTCGAGTTTTTTTAAATCCTCTCTCGCCTGAGAAAACTTCTTAAAAGAAATAAGTTTCTCTCTTTCGAGTCTTGCTAAAACCGAATGGCATTCAATCCACGTGAGCGACCAAACAACCATGTGGGCGTCTTGACTCAGAATTTCGCTCGCATGCTTAGAGTTTTTTTCTTCTAAAAAAAGTGGAATAATGGCAGAAGTGTCCCAAAACTTCATTTTAGTTTTCTCTCTTCTAGCAAAAAATCTAAAGCAGGATAGGTCACACTGGAACTTTTCTTTGCAATATCTTTAATGTGCTTTAAAAATTCGTCCGATATTTTTTCTCTTCTCAGTCTTAGGACCCCTTTTGCCTCTAACTCCAAAAGTCGTAATTCATGATCACCTTCGCTTAAGAGACCCACAGGCAAAAGATCAGCAATGGGTTGCTTTCTGTCATAAATACGAATAAAATCGCCCTTTTTAACAAAGGTTAAAAACTCACTCAGATGATTTTTTAACTCCGTCACACTTGCTTTTCTCATATAGCCATCTCCATAAAGCTATTATAGCTTTTTCAAAAGAGCCTGTCAAACATAGCCCTTCCTAGCTCGGATCTCCCAATCTCGCTCTCCAAACTTGCCATTTTTTTTAAGGCGGCTTCTTTGAGGTTGTATTTCTCAAATAGCCGAAGCGCGCGCTGTATATTTTTTTGTCCTCCACCCAGAAATAAGATTTCTCTCAGAGCTATCCGATCTTTGCGAGATCCTATGTCATTCAAAGATGCCACAAAAAAACTAATTTTACCTTCTTCGATATCACACCCGAGATGGCCGCGACCTTTTTCGCCATAGAGATCTAGAAAGTCATCTCGGATTTGAAATAAAATACCCCAAAGCCTAGCCATATTTTGGACTTCTTTTTTTTCTTTTTGAGAACGCCCTAAAATTTCGAGTGGCAACAAAAAGCAAAGTTCGAAAAGAGCACCTGTTTTTTTTTCAATCACAGAGAGGTATCTCTTTACACCCGGAAAATCCTCTTCTTTCATCAAAAATTCTTGGGCTTGGCCTTCGATGACAGAAAGTGTGGCCTCTAGCACGAGTGCGATCCCTTTATTTTTTTTACTCGCCTCACACTCTAAACGATTGAGTAGGTCTATCCCAAAATAAAACAGTGCGTCTCCACAATTGATGGCCTGAGCAGAACCAAATTTTTTCCAGAGAGTCGGCAAGCCCCTTCGCAATACGTCTCCATCTTGCAAGTCATCGTGCACGAGAGTTGCGTTATGGATTATTTCTAAAGCTGCACCCATCGGGATGGCTTTGAGTGGATTTTTTCCATAAGCTTCGAAAATAAGAGGTGGGATCAAAGCCCGCAGCCGTTTGCCGCCTGTTTTGATTTGATACTGTGCCATCTTTGAGCAATAGCGAGAGGAATGGGTTTTGAGATAACCCATGAGGTATTTTTCAATTTTTAAGATCAGAGTAGGGTTTTGCAAGTAGAACTACTTTTACCAGAATACTCCCACTCCCGGAAGTCACATTTTTAAATAATCTGGGCGACTAAACTACCGACAAAATTGGGAGAATTGCGATTTGAGAAGATAAAACTCTGGGTTTTCCATCTGGGCAAAGGATGAGAACGCGCGATTTAGGGTAATACTTTAGAAAGCTCTTCGCACTTGCAATAGAGCTGGGGAGTGGGTCTGAGTCTGGGTTAGAAATGAGCGCTAGAGTACCATTGCGAGTCTTGATACCAAAAGGCACAAAAGCCCCACCCCGTGTTTTGAATTGAAAAAACTGAGGAAGGGTCTCAGGACGGTATCGAAACTGAGGTAATACACAGGAGTAAATCAGTTGAAGCATTATTCTTTGATCCATTTGTTGCATAAACCCAATCCTACCCATAAGAAACGATACAATTCCTTGATCCTCAAAATAGAAAGTAGGAGTATTGAGTCCACCTGATGCAGGTAACGTGCGAATCAAAAAAATACCTTCAAGGGCGTAGAGCAGGCGCTTTAGGGTGAGCACTGAAATTCGTGTTTTTCTAGAGAGGCTTGCATATTCGACAGGTTCTCCTTGTGTTTCTGCCAATACACTAACAAGATTCCTGAGTGTAGGATAAGGAATCGAAGTCTCTACGATAAGTCTTAAATCACGATCTAAAATTGTTTCGAGGTGATTTTCCAATTTTTTTAGTCTAATTTCTGGAGATCTAAAAAAACAAATCCCAGGAAGACCGCCGGTGTCCAGATAATGGAGTAGATTTTTTTCTGTCAGTGTGGGGTGATCCATGTGACGTTGAGCTAAAGTGGTTTCTAATGGATTTTGTAATACCCTTAAAACCAAATCGGGGAGAGGTCTTTCGTAGATTTCGCTTAGAGTTAAAGGATATACTTCGATGTTTGTGATTCGTCCAGTAAGAGATTCCCGAATCGCCTTTCTGCTGCTGAAACGCACAGAGCCTGTAAGCAAAAATTGACCTGGCTTTTTATTGAGACGTACGTGTTCTTTCAGGCTTGGAAAGAGCGGTGGACAAAGCTGGCACTCGTCTATAGTTAAAGGTGATTCACGGCCCATGAGATAGTCTGCTGGGTACAAGAAAGCTTTTCTGAGCTGAGATTGATTATCAAATGTTATATATTGCTTTCCTATGTGAGAAACAAGAGTCGTTTTTCCAACCTGTCGATGACCCATTACACCGACAATGGAGCTATAAGTCAGCGCTTTACGAATATGAGGTTCAGCATATCGAAATCGTTGATGAGGCATGCTAGGAGTATAACACCCTCCTGTCCAAATGCATACCCCCCCTTTCGTTTTGGACAGACCCCCTCATTTCGCAATATGCCCTAGTTCTTGCAGTGTAGGCGTCTTCCAAAATGCTTGCCCCAGATTTCCCTTCCTAAACTCAACCCAAGGAGATTTGATTTGACTCTTTTGCGCCATCGGAAAGGCATACCACCTTTGATTCTGAGGGGACGCTAAAATCAAATCATTTGGCAAGACCCGATTAATTCCAGTCATCTTAATAGCCTGAATTTCGATCGGATCACTGGAGGTCAAAACAACAGGATAATTTTGTGCCCGATGGAGCATGACTCTTGCGTCAGTGGGCACAAAGTTTTTGACCCACTCCGGCAAAATAGAAATCTGACTTGGAACCAAATCAGGCGGAATTTCTGTATTTCCTAAAGACAAGAAATATTTTCTCAATCCTTCGTTATTGAGTGTCGGTGCCTCTGACTTTAAAACAGCCAGAACTCCGACCAACAAAGCTGCCGCAGACGAAGTCCCCTGAACTTCCTCCCCGTTTGTAAAAGCCACATGTGAGTTTGCAATCCAAACATCGGGTTTGACTCTCCCATCAAAGGTAGGCCCTACTGCCGTAGGATTATCGGTAGCCCCTATCGCAAAAGCATTGGGATTATCGGCTGGAGGCATGATTTCGCTGCCGCTGGTTTTATCTGTAAAATCAATTTCTTTGTCTGCTTTGAGTAAAACTCGAAAGCGATCTTGATTTTCAAAGTTTTTAGATTTTATTTTTATTTTGATTTGATAGTTTCCACGATCCAACCCAGACAGGTTTGCCACTTCTCTGGCATGACTTGAAAGTTGGGATGGCTCTCCGGGCTTGGGGGCCTCTCCTTTTTGAATCAACTCAGACGAACCCACCAATATCCCTTTTTCGTTATAGATATAAAGATCTAGATCTTTGGGGGTGTTGTAGAGCTCTGATTCTTTAAAGTCTGTCCAACTCAAAGTTACAGTGACGTTGTTTTCGTCAAGTTTATTTTCAAATTTTAAATAATCTTTTCCATTAAATAGGAGAAACTGACCACTCGGGTCTTGTTGTTTATTGATCCAGCCGTTGTAAACCATTCCGCCATTATTTCCGGCAGCATTGATCCAAACAACTCCTGATTGCACTGCTTTTGTCACCAGTGCATTGATAAAACCTGTCCCATCAAAATTGCTGCCGAAAGACCAAGTCTGACTATAAAGTACAATGTCTATCTTTTGTTGAATCACAAAATCCACGGCTGCTTTTAAGTTAGAAAATCCGTTGGTGTTGACAAGATAAAACTTAGGGCCATCACTTAGTTTTCCAGTGATGCTCCAAATAATTTGGGCCATCGAGAGTCCGTGGGCGGTCTGAGCGGGTGGGATAGAGGTGAGTTGGGTAAGCTCCGCAGTGGCCGGAAGCATGCCCTTGTCTTTTTGAAATCCGTCAAACCCATTGTCTAAAATGGCAACCTTGATGTCTTTTATTTTGCCCGAGGGCAAATAAGCCTGTAAGCCTAAATTTTCCCTCAGTTTTTCGGGCTGAAAAACCTCATTCGAAGCAAAAGACAACACCGGAATAAACATTAAACATAAAATAATTCTCTTCATAAATCCCCCTCACAATGAAACGCTCTTTTGGCACTAACACCAGCACCAAAAGAGCGCTTGAATGACTTACCCCAATAACTTACCAACCATGATGGTGATGGTGATAATAATAACGTGGCTGGTAATACGAGTGGGAATAGTAAGAATAAGAATACCCCCCACGATGCCACTGGTAAGATGGGTAGTAATAATGCGTGACGCTCTGATAGCCGTAGCTGTAGTAATGAGGCGAATAGCTGGATCCATACAAGAAGGCGCTCACCCAGCGGTGCCACTGTTCGTCTGAGCTTGTGTGATCGAGTTCATTTCCTGGTGTCACTTTAGCAACAGCGTTTTCAGGTTTTACAAAGTCTTTGACAGCATTTTCTGCTGCGACTTCGCTTGTCACTTCATTGATGTTCGCTTTAAAAACTTCTTTAATCCCGTTTTCAGTTTCACGAACAATGACTCCCTGTGGAGTTTGAAAAGCAGGATCCAATTCGTCTGCCAATGCATTCATTGCCCCAACAGCTAATACCATGAGACAAAGAAATTTTACTATTTTCATAGAGATTCCCCTTTTTGCCGAATTAAACTTTAGAGCACACCGCGGCAAATCAAAATGCCCTAAGCTCACACGTGATTGAGTGATGCAGAGTTGTTAAGCAATCTTTGTACCAAATTTTTGACGGTTGTAGAAAATATTTAGGGACAAAAGGAAACCAAAAATGTGCCGAAACGCACCACTTTTTTTTGACTTATAGCGTTAGTATATAAAAAATAAGCTGGCCTTGCTTGGCAAAGTTTTTGCATAAATATAAAATATCCTATAAATTCGTAACTGATCAGCAGTTACATAAATTCTTTCTAAAGGGGGAGATATGAAAAATAAAATATCATTATTGAGCTTGTTGGGGTTGGTTTTATCACCATTGGCGTTGGGTGGCCATGGGGGGACGATTGGAACAGTCGATTACCTTCATGATCAGGCCCAGGATTTAAACGCAGACACACAAAAATCCACTCTCAGATATGAAGTTAAATCTTCCGTTTCTCAGTTTTTCAATGATGTTACCGATCTCCATCGATGTAGCGACGCGCCTGTGCCCGAAGACCATGGAGCATCCAAGTGCTTAAACGAACTCCAACGCGTGGTCTACTCATGGAGTCCCGTCGAGCGGTACCTCTGTGACACGATGTCTGATTATCCTACAATTTATAACCTCTACACGGAAGCACGAAGAGCTCTTTATGCAATTCCAGAAGTGAACAATCTTCCTCAAAACCACTTGTATGCCCGAGGAACGATGAATGGGGCCTATTATAACCTCCAAGATGCGACTCAAAATGGAATTTATAATCAGTGTATAGACTTTGGAAGAAGAAATGGAATCTATTCAGTTCGCACCCTGACCGTAAACTCATTTACAGTTTATTATGGCTACAGCTGGGTAACGTTAACTGAGGCCTGTACAGCGGTTAGCCGATACGCTAGGCAGCAATAGAACCCCTATTTTTTGCTGGTTGCTAAATTAATGATGGCCACAGTACCCGTGATGGCTGCTAGGATTACAGAGTAAAATGCAAGATTTTGCATTATATCTCCCCTGAGGCTTGGTTTCTCTGGAATATAGATAATATCGTTATCCAGAAGGATAGGGATTTTATTTCTCTCTGTTTTCATCATCACGTGGAGATCATAAGCAACTAACTGTGAATTGGTTTTAGATGTTCGCTGAAGCATAATTTCGTCTTCTTTTGCATAAGACAAAATGCCACCCGCCATGGAGAGCATGTCCAAAAGATTTGTATCATCAGGAATGTAATGAATCCCTGGTTTTGGAACACCCGAAAGTAAAGATACTTTTACCATGAGCCTTTTATCGCGGTTTGCATTAAAATACTCTGAATGGGCTGAGGTTTCTTTTGACTGAGAATTAACATCTAATGTGGGTTTATCTACAGCAAAAACTGAGGCTGGAAATAAATGTAACACTAAAAGTTGAAAAACGATAAGGCGGCTGCATTTTTTGTATTTTTTCATATCTCACTCCCATTAAGACTTCTCCTTTTATTTTAATAAAGTTACAATAAATAACAAGAGCAAGCTTGAGAATGCAAAAAAAAAGCATCTGTTTTTATTCTATTTCGAGTCATTTAGGTGGAGCAGAACGTAGTCTGATGGAGCTTGTGCTTGCATTTAAGTCAAACCCTGGGCTGGGTTACGATGTTTGGGTGCTATGTCCAAAGCAAACGGGTCCGCTCATTGATCTCTGCCGTCAAAAAAATGTTGATTATTCGATTTTAGAAATTCCAAAGCTATTTTTAGGCTTGAGCAGAAAACACCCCTGGAGATCCTGTTTTTGTTTTTTCCTGGGATTTAAAAAGCTAACAAACTACTTAACATCTTTTACTGCTCTCATGAACGAAAAGAAACCGGCACTCATCCATTCGAATGGTTTAAAATGTCATGTCGTTACAGGATTTTTGTACAACAAACTCAAGCGCCCTGTATTTTGGCACATTCGAGATCTCTTGAGTTCAAAGTTAGTCTCTCTCCTTTTAAAATGTTTTTATAAAAAAAATATCCGCTTGATAGCAAACTCAAAAGCTACGGCCGCCCCTTTTTTGAAATTCAGAAAGCCAGTCACAGTTTTTTATAATGGTCTAGATTTTGAAAAATATAAACCTAATCCCGCTTCGAATCCGACCCCCATTGTTGGTATTCTGGGTGCATTGGCACGGTGGAAAGGCCAAATCGAATTTATAAAAATGGCTAAAAAATTAGTGGATCTTGGAGTCAAAGTAAAATTTAGAATTATTGGAGACGAAATTTATGACACCCCAAGCGAAAGAGGATTCAAAGAAGAAATCCGGCATGAAATCATAAAGCTTGAGCTAGGAGAAAAAGTAGAGCTAGTCGGTTTCAAAGAAGACTCTGTGAGTGCACTCCACGAACTCCATGTTTTAGTCCATGCTTCGATTAAACCAGAACCCTTTGGCCGGGTAGTGATCGAAGCGATGGCTTGTGGAATTCCCGTCGTTGCCTCTCAGGCCGGTGGGATTTTAGAAATCGTTGACCACGGAAAAACAGGTCTCTTGTTTACCCCAGGAGATATTGATCAGATGGCTCTGTTGGTCAAAAGAATACTAGATGAGCACGATCTGAGAAACCAAATGATCCAGAATGCTTTTAAAAAAGTCCAAAAAGATTTTAACTTAGATAATCAAGTAATTAAAATGGCAGAATTATACAACGGTGCTCAGAAATCACAGGAAGGTGGAACATAAACTTGGACACAAGCAAGATGTTTCTTTTGTTCTTATTTTGGGCTGGGCTGTTTTTTTTGGGTTTTCCTCCACCCAATATAGATGACCTCTTTTTTTCTGGAACAGCAATTCAACTTATAAAAGATGGGTCCTTTCATAATCCTTATTTGCTTTCTTGGACTCCACTTGCACGTGAGGGCTTCTTTTTTCAGCCTCCATTTCATTCGTATATTTTGGCAGCTTGGCTTTTTCTTTTTGGAGTGAGCACAAAAAGCTTCCTCGCATTTCAGTGTGTTTGCTGTTTTATTTTTTCTTATTTTACAATACATATTTTTAATCAAAATAAATTTCCAAAAATACTGGGAGCCATCGTCCCTTTGTTTTTTTGCCTATGGATGATGAACCGTGGATTTAGACAAGATGCTCTTGGGTTTGCTTTCTTGGCCGCTGGGATCTGGCTCTTAAGTCAAGAAAGACTCCTCCCTTCATTTTTTGGATTTGTTTTTATAGGGTCTTCATTTTTAACGGCTCCCATTGCTGTAGCTTACGCATTGCCCTTGAGCTTTCTTTTCTTGATTAAAAACTACTGTCAGTCACAGGAGAAAAAAAATCACATCCTACAGCATGGCGCACTTCTTTTTCTTGCTATTGGAATGGTCTCATTCCTTTTTTTATGGGCTATTCACTTTAGACTCAGCGAGTTTTTGAGTGTGTTTTTTTGGCATGCGTCTACGAGGAGGGTGCCTCTCGAAAAAGTGCCAAATTTTTTACTTTCACTATTGACCCATGGCAAAGATGCACTCATTTTAGGACCGAGTTATTTTTTACTTTTTCCGCTCTTTGGTTTTTTTTGTTTACACTACAAAAAAGTAGAAATTAAAATAAAAGTAGCTGTTTTCACGTTGATCACTTGTTTGATGTTACATCTCGTTTTTTACTTGGATGTTCTTTATGGAGCTCTTTTCTTTTTTACCTGGGTATTAAATGGAATTTTGATTTTTTGTTTGCCCTTTACTTCAAAACAAAGATTTTGGATTTCTGGGATAGGATCCGTCTGTCTTTTATTGAGCCAAAGTACTTTGATTGTGTCTTGGATGGGCCGGCAACCCGATCCAGATCCAAAATCACTTCTAGAGATCAGACACCGTGCGGAGCAGGCTCAGGATAAAATACTGGTGGTCGATGAAATTGCTGCCCGTTATGTTTTTGATTTTAAATTACCCAAAAACACTGTCAATTGGAATTTCTTGGGTCCAGCACCAAGGCACTGGCCTACAAATATCAGCCAAAAAACAGTGGATTCTATTTGGATCATTGCAGAAGCAAAAACGCTCGCCTGTGATGGATTGCCAAAAACGCAGTTGGTCACACTGTGGGGTAAAACCTTTACTTCACTTTCTGCAACTCCCAAGAAAATTGTTTGGATAGGGAACTCACAGTAAAACAGCTAAATCCACTGGAGTACAGTTCAAGAAAAATAAATTTATGTCCCGATCGCTCGTTTCCGATAAGCAGTAGAGGTCTAAAGAGGTGTAAAGATGTCTATACTGCTTGTGACAGGGTCTTCTGGACTTATTGGGAGCGAGACTGTAAAATTTTTCCACCAAAAAGGTTTTGATATCCTTGGGATTGACAATAACCTGAGGCAGTATTTTTTTGGCCAAGACGGCTCGGTGGATTGGAACACTGAGAAATTAAAAAAATCTCTTAAAAACTTTACTCACTCTGGAATCGACATCCGAGATAAAGAAGCTGTCTTTAAAATTTTTAACTATTATAAAAAAAACATTGAGCTCGTCATTCATACAGCAGCTCAGCCCAGCCATGATTGGGCAGCCAAAGAACCTTTTACTGATTTCTCTGTCAATGCAGGTGCCACACTTATTTTATTGGAGGCTACACGCACTTACTGTCCAGAGGCCCCCTTTATTTTTACGTCGACCAACAAAGTCTATGGAGACACGCCAAATTTTTTACCCTTAGTAGAAAAATCCTTGCGCTTCGAAATAGAGGAGACACACCCCTATTTTGAGTATGGAATTGACGAAAGCATGAGCATTGATCAATCCAAGCACAGTTTGTTTGGGGCCAGTAAAGTGGCCGCTGATATTTTAACACAAGAGTATGGACGTTATTTTGGCCTAAAAACGGCTATTTTTAGGGGCGGCTGCCTAACAGGTCCAGCCCACTCAGGGGCAGAACTTCATGGCTTTTTAGCTTATTTAGTAAAATGTGCTCTGACAGGAAAAAAATACAAGATTTATGGATATAAAGGCAAGCAAGTACGAGACAATATCCACTCCCATGATTTGGTCAATGCCTTTTGGCATTTTTTTCAAAACCCAAGGAAAGGGGAAGTCTATAACATGGGAGGAGCCAGGCACTCCCATTGCTCAGTGCTTGAGGCCATTGAGCTTATTAAAAAAATCTCAGGATTTGAGCTCAATTACGAACTGACTGATCAAAATCGCTCAGGGGATCATATTTGGTGGGTGAGTAATGTAAGTAAATTTCAAAAAGACTACCCTGAGTGGAAGTTTCAATATGACTTAAAACAAATTCTAAAAGAAATCATTGAGGCCACCGAGGAGAGAACGCTCTTAAAAGCAGCCTAAACTTTTATGAAGCTATCTATTATTATACCCGCCCACAACGAGGAAAGCTGCATTGAAAGCACCCTATGTTCACTGTACGACGCCCTCATCTCTGAAAAAATAGAGCACGAAATTTTAGTCATCAACGACAACTCAAAGGATGCCACTGGAACCCTATTAGAAAACCTTTGCCAGAAGATAAAAACACTAAAAATCATTTTTAATGCGACACCCAACGGGTTTGGAATGGCGATTCGAAAGGGATTGGAGCATTTCACTGGAGATTGTGTGGCGATCTATATGGCTGATGCTTCTGACACACCCGGTGATTTGATACGGTTTTATCAAGCTATGGCAGACAATAACGTAGATTGTGTTTTTGGAACTCGATTCTCTCCAAAGGCAAAGGTTGTAGATTACCCTTGGATTAAATTGGCATTGAATCGATTTGCCAATTTGTTTATCCAGATTTTATTTCGCCTCAAGTACAATGACACTACAAACGCCTTCAAACTGTATCGCCGGCATACGATCGAAGGGCTCAAACCTTTTTTGAGCAAACACTTTAACTTGACTGTAGAGCTGCCGCTCAAAGCGATCATCCGAGGTTACAGCTATTTAGTTTTACCAAATGATTGGATCAATCGGAAAACCGGAATTTCAAAACTAAAAATAAACGAAATGGGATCTCGGTATCTGTTTATTGTACTCTATTGTTTTTTAGAAAAATGGCTTTCTAGGGGCGACTTTAAAAGGTCTCAGCCCGATAGCAAGAGCTAATTCCTAAGCACGCCATGTTTTTTTCCCACTTTTATAAAAGCTTCTAGCGCGGTTTCTAGCTGTGTTTTCTCTATCCCAGCAGAAACTTGGGTGCGGATTCTGGCTTCGCCTTTCGGAACAACAGGGTAGAAAAACCCAACAGCAAGAACGCCCTCAGTGTATAAGTCCTGACTAAATGCTTGAGCAAGGCGAGCATCATAGAGCATGATGGGCACAATAGGGGTGTTCCCAGGTTTTAAATCAAATCCAGCTTTTGTCAAAGACTCTCTCCAAAAACAAGTGAGACTTTCTAATTTATCTCTGCGCTCTACACTTGCCATAAGAAGATCTAAAACTTTGAGCGAAGCAAAAACCACAGCTGGCATGAGGGCATTGCTAAACAAATAAGGGCGTCCACGCTGCCTGAGCAACTCAATCACTTCTTTGCGACTCGATATGCACCCCCCTGTAGCTCCGCCGAGAGCTTTTCCAAAAGTCGTAGTGAGGATATCGACCTCGCCCGTCACTCCAAAATGTTCGGGAGTACCCCGCCCTGTTTTTCCGATAAAACCTGTGGCGTGAGAATCATCCACCATGACTAAAGCGCTGTGTTTTTTTGCAATTTTACAAATTTCGTCTAGCCTTGCCATATCTCCATCCATCGAGAACACACCATCCGTGACAATCATTTTGATTCGACAAGCACTCGTTCGGAGCTTGTCTTCTAATTCATTCAAGTTTTGATGTTCGAAAATAAAACGATTTGCTTTGCAAAGCCTCATCCCGTCTATCAGAGAAGCGTGTACCAGCCGATCCGAAAAAATCCCATCTTCGGGAGTCAAAAGGGCTTCGAAAAGAGCCCCATTGGCATCAAAACAAGAGGAGAATAAAATACTCTCCTCCATCCCTAAAAAAACACTCATCTTTTTTTCAAGCTCTGTGTGAATGTCTTGTGTCCCACAGATAAAGCGCACAGAGGACATCCCATACCCACGCATGTCTAAACCTTCGTGTGCAGCTTTCAAAACTTGAGCGTGGCTGGATAAGCCAAGGTAATTGTTGCTACACAAATTGATCATCTCTCTCCTTGGAGAACTTTCGGGAAAGCGCACATCGACTCGCGAGGACTGAGGAGAGCAAATAACACGCTCATTTTTGTAGAGGCCCTCAGCGCGGATTTTTTCTAAACTCTCGATAAAATATTTTTTAGAGCCTTCGTAAGCCATTAAGGCTCTCTCCATTCTAAAATTACTTTTCCGGCCCGACCAGAAAACATCGCGTCAAATCCTTTTTGAAACTCTGTATAAGGGTAGCGATGGGTAAAGATAGGTTTGATATTGAGCCCACTTTGGAGGAGCGAGCACATTTTGTACCAAGTTTCGAAAATTTCTCTGCCGTGTACACCTTTGATGTGCAGGCCTTTGAAAATAACCTGATCCCAGGGAATGAGCGTGTCATTGGGTAAAATCCCTAAGAGAGCGATTTTTGCTCCATTCTTAACCGACGCAATCATTTCCTTAAATGCATGGGCACTTCCGGACATCTCAAGACCGACGTCAAAACCCTCTGTCATTTTTAATTTTTTCATGACCTCTTTGAGGGGTGTTTGCCCCGGATGGACGGCATTTTTGAGACCCAGACTTTGAGCCAGATTGAGACGATGTTCATTGATATCTGTGATCACGACATGCCTTGCGCCCACATGTTTTGCAATCCCAGCGGATAGAATTCCAATTGGACCTGCTCCAGTGACAAGGACATCCTCACCCACCAAATCAAAGGACAACGCAGTGTGCACTGCATTTCCAAAAGGATCTAAAACTGTAGCTTCGTCATCACTGACCCCATCTGGAATAGGAAAAACGTTGACAGCGGGAATACAAAGATATTCTGCAAAACAACCCGGACGGCTAATCCCTACCCCCTGTGTATGGATACAAAGGTGTCTTTGCCCAGCGCGGCAATTTCTGCAAGTACCACAAAAGAGATGGCCCTCACCAGAAACACGCTGGCCAATGGATAGTCCTGTGACCGATGTCCCAAGCTTTTCGATCACCCCCATGAACTCATGCCCCACTTGCATGGGCACCGGGATTGTTTTCGCGGCCCACTCGTCCCAATTATAAATGTGCACATCCGACCCACAAATAGAGGTCTGAACAATTTTGATGAGAACATCTCCAGGGCCCACTTTAGGTTCTGGGATTTCGTCTAACCAGAGCCCTTTTTCTTTGAATTTTTTAACCAATGCTCGCATGTGGGAAGTAATGGAATAAAGACCACACGTTTGCAACTAAAAACGATCCTTGTAACATTTCTAAAATTTTTAGTTGTGTATCCCACCATTTTGTCTAAAATTGAGGGTCCGATGACGATACAAAATAAACTCTGCCTCCTTTTTTTGACTTGGTGTTTGTGCTCATGCTCTCTCAAGCAAAAAGCGCCTGACGAACAAGTCACCTTGGTTTTTAAAAATTTTTCAAAGAAAAGCAGCTCTCTCAATGCCGGCGGAATTTCGACAGCTGATTTTCAATGCTTTGCTATCAATGTGATGGGATCTGGAATTAATTCGACACATGCAGACGAAAACGTAGCTACTGTTTTAGACCAAGATCTCAATCAGGGCCGGTTTTGTGCCTACCCCGGTGTGACATCTAAAACATTTACTTTGGCAAATTCGGTTGCTTTAGCAGATACAGTCAGCATAAAACTCACTGTACCTTCAGGAGCGAAACGCATTATCCAAGTGCTTGGATTTTTTGACCCACTTGGAATTTATTGTAACTCTGGAAAGCTGGCAGGAGAAGTCATAGAACCTGCAGGATCTCGGGTGAGCATTTTTACGATTGCTCAAGTGATTGTAGATTTATTTAGGGATACTACAGTGTCTCTTTCAAACACTTTTGATGGACTCTCGGCATTAGAAATAGAAAAAAGATATGCCTCTTGTGGTGATAACCCTGCACCCACCGCTGGTCCAGCTGCGAGCCCGACACCTTCGCCTACCCCGATTCCAGAGCCAAACACCATAGCAAATTTAAAACTTTGGTATAAAGCAGATTTTTTTATAAACGATATTCCTAGCGGAAGTGAAATTGGTGGTGTTTGGAATAATGCTGTAAATGGAACACTTCCTAGTTTAATTCCCGTGAGTAGTGCTCGCGGTGTGAAACCCAAGTTTTTTTCTGCGGATGGTCCAAACGCAAAACCAACTGTTTCTTTTACTGGAGGAGGAGAATATTTTAACGCACCGGATGCAGGTTTTGGATCGGTGATAAATTCACTTACTTTTTTTGTAGTTGCAAAACTAATTACAGAAGGACCTTTGATTGGGATAAGTAAGGATGTTTCTTTTGATGAGTATAAGAACTATATTGTATTAGGCTCTACAGGAAATGCTGGCAAAACTACTTTCCGTGCCAACAAAGAGATAGGCGTTAAACAAGAGCTCCTCCTAGACCAAACTGCAGCATTTTCAATTTACTTTGCAACTCTGGATACTACTGCAGCACAAACGGAGCTCAATTACGCCGTTTTGGGTCGTAGCTCAAATCGCATCACTGGTGCAACTGTCACTGCACTTGATTTAAATGGCACAATCTTTGTCGGAAAAAACGATGTGACCACTGTGAACGGTTCTATCTCAGAGATCCTCGTATACGACCGCCTCTTGACCACAGCAGAAATACAGACTGTGAAAGATTATTTGAAAAATAAGTTTAACCTGCCCTAAAGAAGGCGCCTGAGTTTTATTCTGTTTTCAAAATTCCAAGCAAATCTTTTCCGCTTCTTCGCGGGTCAAAAACTCGCCTTTAGATTTTAGAAAACAAGCATCAAAATTTTCAGCCACTAAAGACACACACGATTTTTTGTCAAGCGTGATCGAATACCAAAAGGACTGCGTGGGTGTGAGCTCCCAATTGTGACAGACCTTACCCCAAAGAGCTCCCAAAAAAGTTCTCGCTGTTTTGCCCTGCTTTAATTTTTGAGATAAAAAATAATTCCTCACAAAATGGGCCTGATACGGATCGACAACCTCAAATCGATAATTACTGGCTTTTTTGTTTTCATTATTTTGATGGACATAAAAAAGTTTGCCGTTGGGCAAAAAAGCAGGGAAATAAGATCCTTCTCCACGATGGACGGAGGTGGTCAGACGTGCAAACTGATCGATCCCGATTGTTTTTCCATCTTTTTTTTCTAATTTAGCTAAAATGACATCTTTAATTTTTGTAGATGGAACATGTGTGATCGGACCGTCGCCATAATCATCCGAAAGAAAGTTGACATGAAAAGCAATCCAGTGCCCATCATAACTAAAGTCTAGTTTTCCTGTTGGAAATCCTAAAGAAAAAGCCTCAATGCAAGTTATTTTTTCTTCTTTTACAATTAAATCAAAAATCCGTGTCACATTTTCTTTTCCATCATAAGCAGAAGCTAATTTCCCATCTTTAGAGAGCATTGCAGTTGTGTTGTCTTTGTAGTTTTTTAAATTAGCACAAAGGGGAGATTGCAATTTTCTTTGAAAAAACACCTTCCCTTCTTTTTCTAAGACTTCGTATTCAGTAATCTGAAAAGGTCCACCGTCGGAATGTAAAACCCTGTAACGAGTATAAAGGACTTTGATCTTTTTTTTCTGTGGATTTACTTCAAAAGTAAATCGGCTCGAAAGGATGCCAAAGGATTGATAGTATCCCAAAACTTCTGGATCTGTAAAAATAGGCTTAAGATCATGTAAGTTTTTTTTAGCACCGCGCGAAAATCCTTTGAGCAGGTCTGACGCCAAATAAAACGTAAGCCCTTTCCCAGCCGAGTGAGCCCCAGAAACAGTGAAAAACTTTCCATCAGGGGTAGCGATAGGATCCCCATCCCCTGGAACACGGATGGACTTGCCTGTTTTTAAGTCTAAGATGAAATTTGCTTCCGTTTGAGTGTCTGTAAATTGAGAGAAAGCCATGAGATAAGGTCTTTTTAGGGAGTTAGGAAAAGGTTTCGAAAACCATCCTACGCTTTCTAAAAACTGATTTTTTTTATTTGGAAACGCATAAAGAATCTTTAGTCTTTTGGGTTCTACTTTGCATGCACTTTCATCGCGTTTATATGGGCAATTGGGACTGAGCACAGAAGAGGTAAAGGAAGAGCTAAAAGAAGAGGTAAAAGCGGTGTTTCCATTGATAAATACTAACAAATAAAAAAAAGCTACTTGTAAATGCTTCATGTTCTTTGAGCATACTGCCTAATAAAGTCTTTGTAAAAATTTCTATCTTTATAACCCAGCAAAGGCGAACTTATCATTTTACCATACGAAAAAACAAGGAGTGTTGGAACGTGTAAATCAAGGTCAGAATTAAAGTATTCTGAGAGCTCTAAAGATTCTTTTATATAAAAAAGAAAAACATTCTGATCCTTTTTTTCAATAGGAACCGGCAGGGTAAGGCTATTATCAGAAGAAGGTTCGAGAGCTAAAAAAAGAGGGAGTTTAAGCGCCTTTGTAGCCACGAAGGCCTCTCTTGCACCGTCTAAAGATAGGGGCATGTGAGGTGACCAGATATAAACCACAGCCACAGGAAAATCTTTCAGCGACTGGGCGTGAAATCCAGGATCACCTGATAAAAAAAAAAGTATAAAGAAAGAGAGACTTCTCAAGAAGCGCTCTTGGCCTCTTGCAAATAATCAGTACAGGGCTCAAATTGTGCAGTAAAATGTCTTAAAAAAGGGGGTTCATAGACCATTTTGAGTCCCTGGATAGAATCTTTGTGAGACACCAGTTCCTCCATCCCTTCCAAAATATAATCAAAGTGACTTTGTGTGTAAACCCTGCGTGGGATAGCCAGGCGAACGAGCTCCATTATTGATTTTTTTCCAAACATGGTGGACCCTATTTCACAGGACCGAATTCCCTCACTCAAATAAAGTTCGCACACCAATGCTTGCCCCGGAAAATGTGAGGGTGCAATGTGGGGCAAAAATTCTTTTGCGTCAATGTAAACAGCATGCCCACCTGGGGGCTGAACAGTCGGGATTCCAAGTTTATTGAGTCCCTCGGCCAAATAACGAGTCACAGCTAAACGGTAGGAGAGATAGTTTTCGTCTAAAGCTTCGTCTAGCCCAACGGTGAGAGCCTCTAAGTCTCTTGCGGCCAATCCTCCATAAGTGGGAAAACCCTCCGTCAAAATGAGAAGATTCCGAATAGAATCCAACCAGCGAGAACTTTTGAGTGCAATAAAGCCACCGATATTGCCAAGAGCGTCTTTTTTAGCACTCATCAGACAACCGTCTGCGAGCCGAAAAGTTTCGTGGGCTATATCTTTGACAGGGCGCTTTTCTTGCGAAGGTTCTCTCTGTTTGATAAAAAAACTATTCTCCGCAAATCGACACGCATCCAAAATAAAAGGAATATCCTGCCTTCTAAAAATTTTTGAAACAGCTCGAATATTTTCGAGCGATACGGGCTGTCCTCCACAGGTGTTATTGGTAATCGTCAGCATTCCAAATGGGATTTGAGCGCGATTTTCTTTGCAAAATATTTCGAGTTTCTCAAGGTCCATGTTTCCCTTAAAAGGGTGAAACGTCGCTGGATTTTTTCCCTCTTCGATCACCAAATCCACAGCTTCCGCACCCAGTTGCTCGATATTGGCTCGAGTTGTGTCGAAATGATTGTTGGATGGAATTTTATTCCCTTTTTTTACTAAGATCGAGAAAAGAAGTCGTTCAGCAGCGCGCCCCTGGTGAGCAGGGACCACATGAGAGCACCCAGTTAGTTCTTTTACTTTATTTTCAAATTTCCTGAAACTTTCTGAGCCCGCATAGCTCTCATCGGCAATGATCATGGAGCTCCACTGCGCTGCACTCATGGCGGTTGTTCCAGAATCAGTCAAAAAATCAAATGTGATTTTTTTAGCAGGCACTAAGAAAAGATTGTAGTACGCTGCCTCCAATGCTTCTTCTCGCTCTTTTCTGTTGGTCATAGGCAATGGTTCAACCATTTTAATTTTAAAAGGTTCAATAATTGAGCGCATAAGATCACCCCACCCCTTTATGGCCCAAAGCATGAAAAAAGCCAACAGGTCAAATTTGACACAGTGAGCCAGAACTGTTAGCACATACTCGTGTGTGTGGACTTCAACTTTTATTAAATTTTCTGGTCTGCTTTCTTCTATCTGTGACTTGCATGCAGTTACAAGCAGCAGATCCGTCTGTACTTTTACCGGATTCAACTGGCCTTGAATCTGGCAAGACAATTCAGAAGTTAGTTCCAGATCTTTTCCCTTATTTGGCCGCAGGACGATCATTTCTTTGTTACTCGCCTCAAAAAGGCCCAGAGGAAACAATACGTACCCTTTTCAATAAACCGGGTATCAAAAAATTAATTGATTTTGACTTTACCGTCCACGGTGACAAAGACGAAATATATAACTTGGTTTTTGAAAATAAAAAACCAAAACGAATAAAATTAACAAAAAATAAAAATGAGCCTTCCAAGATTACTATCAAAGATCAAATAATCGTTGTCAAATATGTGATTCAGGCTGATGATCAAGGCTCTGACGATGAGCCTGAAAGCAAGATTTTATTTCGAGCTTATTTTAATGAAAAATGCGACCTCATTGCTTTTGAAAAATGGAATTTTGGAGACGGTTTTGGAAACAATGACACTCCCAGTGAAAAGATTTTATACAACTCCGAAGGAAAAATAATCATTCAATTTCTTGTAGATGATCGAGTAAAATCTCTAGAGGAAATTTACCCCAACACCCATAGAAAATTACAAGAAAATCACGTTATAATTGGAGTTATTGACAGTGGAGTGGCTTTTAATGACCCCGCTTTAGCAGATACCATAGATCGACCAGGCGAGGAGAAGAGAAAAAAATTAGAATTAAAGTTTTTAGAATTAAAAAACCAATGGATCTCTAAAAAAGCTGAACAAAAGGGCCGTAACTTTTTTGGGAATCTATGGTATGGAAACGAGGATCAAAATAAAATCAATACATCAGAAAATGAACTTGAGGAGTGCAGGAAAGAACTGCAACAGGTTTCTATCGGCTGGGATTTCATGGAGGATGACCCATGGCCCTATGACAACATGTCTTTTTCGGCACCCGTCTTTGCAGAGCCTTTTCATGGAACTCATGTGGCTGGGATTATTGTTAAAAATACGGACGAACTCTCTCTTCTTCCCATCCGAGTGCCTATCTTCGTCCATTTACCAGAGACAACAACTCCGGTTGATTTTATAAAAGTTGTCGATTATGCCTACACGCGTGGAGTCAGAATCATCAATTTAAGTATAATCCCTAGAAGTGCCACTGAAGAATTTTCCTTAAGAACTGCGGTCGAAAAATACTCAGATATTTTATTCGTAGTGGGAGCTGGAAATGGAAATCGCGAGAGGAGTGGCATCAATTTAGATCAAGAAACCTCTGTTTTTCCAGGTTCTTTTCATTACCCAAATTTTGTTGCCGTAGCTTCGGTAGACGAGAAGGGGGAGTTGTCCCGCTTTTCAAACTATGGAGAAAATGCGGTGGCATTTGCAGCACCCGGAGAAAATATAGAGTCGCATATCCCAGGTGGGAGTCTGGTGCGATGGAGTGGCACCTCGATGGCTACCCCATTTGTGACCCGAGTTGCCGCAAGAGTGTCTATGCGAATGAAAACACTCAACCTTAAGCCTCAAACAATCATTCAAGAAATACTCAAGATCTTGAGCAAAAGCATTATCCCAAATCCAAGTTTATCCAAAAAAATAAAATTTCCTGGAGTTTTAAGTGAGGAACTTGCATTGCGAAAAATCGATCCGTCTCTTGGACAAGCAATCGCAGTTGACCTTCCAAAATAGTGCCCTCTCGGCAAAATCTGCCCACTTTTCAATGTCCTGTTGCACTTTTTTTAATCTGTGCGAAAATAAAAATAGAAGTACATAAAATTTGTTTAACCTAAAATCACCCCACTGGGTGATTTACGCAATGAAAGGAATCGTTGCTATGAACTCACGGAAGAGAAACCCCATACTTTGGATCTTTATTCTTGGACTCGGTGTCATTGTTTACACCCTGTCCTATGCCGACACCGAAGGACGCCCCACTCGGATTTCGTCTGAAATGCGGGGAATTAAAAACACGTCTTCTTTTGGTATCTTGTTTGGCTCTCGGTATTTAAGCTTCGAAAGCGAAAATTTTGCGGTAGGAGGTGCTGGCTATACCGGGCAGTTGAGCGGAACCTCTGTCGGATCTTTTAGCTATGGTGGAATTGTCGTAAACTATACGACTGCATTTTCAAAAAAAACAGAATTTGAGTTTAACCTTTTAGGGGGTGGAGCTGGGGGATTTAACTCTACCGTGACAGGGGGTGGTGTTATTTTAGAGCCCAGCATTGCGTTTGATTTTATCTTAGGAAAAACCGTACGTATCGGACTCAATGGCGGATATGCATGGGTGCCTAGCATGACGGTGTTTTCTGGAGTTACGTTTGGTCTACGCTTCGAATTTATGCTAAACAGTCCACATCATGACTCAACCTAAAGTCGCCATCAAAGCACCTGCCATTTTAGATTTAGCCCCGGGAATTTATTCTTGGTGCACCTGTGGATTGTCGGAGAAACAGCCCTTTTGTGATCGTGCCCACAGAAAAGATGGGGTATTTCGATCTCTCAAATTTGAAATCCTCGAACCCAAAAAGGTGGCCCTCTGCCAATGCAAGCAAACCAAAAACCCTCCGCACTGTGATGGTTCGCACTCAAAACTTGACAAACTCTGATT
>CAZBEI010000062.1:0-22810 GCA_964490895.1 uncultured Bdellovibrio sp.
CGATCAAGGGTGCGGCCCACACGATCATCATTAAGACAATTTGAGAGTTTGGCCTCTATCAGCATCCTATCTTTTGCCCATGCACCCATCTTATAGAGGGGAAATCTTTCTAAGATGACATTCATAAGGGTGATGAGGAGGAAACTACCCCTCTATCAGACCTGGATTAACAACCGCCAAGAGATGGCAGTGTTTGTAAATCAAGTGCTTGAATTCTGTGAGAAAATTGCCTCAACTCTACCTCAAATAAATAAAGAGGGAAATTCGAAAAAACGCGCGTCAGCAAAGCGCGGAAAGTGAGTATCATTTTTTGCTACAGTGTAAATTTAGTCTTTTAAAAGAAGCTCTATTAGCAACATTTGAAGCAAGGGGAGATAAATTACCTCCTAATATTTCTTTGACTATTTCTAAAATAAAACATCAGTTACTAAAAAGAGGTTGGGAAAATGCAACAGCAGGCATTCAAGAAAAGTTGGATTTTAATATTGCTTTTGATCAAATCATCACATCTTGCAAAGGTTTAGACTAAAATTTACTGACATCATTACCCATTCCGCCCATTTGGGTGAACGCGCGGTTTTGAATGCTGACCATTTTTGCAGATTTGAGATGGACAAAAGAGGCTAACGCCGAGGTGAGTGGAATAGGGCTTTGGTGAGCCCGATACTGTGGGTGCTCATTCAAAAAACAGGAATAAAGACGCTAAAAGTCACTATTAAAGAGAATTTTACTTCCCAAATGCTTCGAGCCGTTTTTGAATGCAGTCTCTGATTTTTCTAAATGAACGAAGACGGTCTTCCTCGGTGGTGCCACTTGACCCAGGATCAGGAAAGGGCCAATGCAATTTCTTAGCCTTTGAAATCAAAATAGGACAAACTTCTTCGGCACATAATGTGATCACATAATCTAAGTTTGTAAGAAAACCAGAATCCAAGTCCTCTACAGACTTTGAATAATGATCTAAAATATCAATCCCGATTTCTTTTAGAACCAGAATTGCTAGTGGATTGATTTTTGAAGGATGAGATCCTGCACTTTTAACCTCTGCCCTTGCACCAAAATAATGCTTAGCCAATCCTTCTGCAAGTTGGCTTCTCGCAGAGTTTGCAACACACATAAATAACAATTTCATCAGCACCCCTTTCGAAGTGTTTAAGGATTCCTAACAGATAAAATTATTGCCTCCAACGAAGTTAACATAAATTTGAAAAAAATAGAACTACATGCTAATTCTGTGGATATGGTGAAAATAGAAATGAGATATTTTACTGTGATTGCTTTAATGGGAATAGTGTTAACAAATACAAACATTTCTCAAGCTGACGGGAACGTAGTTAGAAAAGTAGAAAGAAATTTTGGACCTGCAAAATATGAATCGTGTGCAGAAAATTTTAAAAGATATACGGTTGGTATTTTGTATGGATGTGTCTAAAGTTTTATCGTACTGCGACTACTCCGCTGTGGAGTTATTTTATTACATGATATCAACAGCTTAACAGAATAATAACTCCAAAATTCCAAGATTATCCTTTAACTTGTAAGCTTTTTAAGGCAATCTCTAAACTCATTTGGAGAACTTCTATGTATAAAAAATGCAACCTCATATTTATTTTACTTTTATTTGAGTCAACTCTTTTTGCAGCGCATTTCTATGTCGAAAGCACAACGGGGCCTGGAATTCCAGAAAGTGACTTACTCACGACTACTGAACTCATCCGTGTCGCTGTACAAGAAAAAAATAAAAATCAGCTGACTGAAGAGAGGACAAAAGCTGACTTTGTGTTAAAATCTAAATTATTAAAACTAGGCACCTCCTATATTTTAACGTTAGAAAAATTTAAGGGCAACGAAGTCATTGACTCTGGACAACTCAAAGCTGCTCATATCGACGAACTAGATAAAGTCTCCTTAAGACTCACCCGCTCAGTTCTTGAAAAACAAAAACCCACTCAAGAGGTTCGAGTTGGAGAAGTAACTGAAGCAGAAGTCCATGAAGGCACTGAAAGGAAACAAGCTATTAAGGGTTACTATTTTGGATTTGGCCCGGCTTCGTTGGGAAATTTAAACTCTTCTGGAATTGGATATGACTTTTCTGGGGCTTATGCATGGGACATCAACCCTGTTTTACTAAAAATTTTTATTGACTGGGGAATTAAAGAAAACGCCAACTTTTTTAATATTGGACTAGGAGGTCAATATTTTTTGACAGATCGAGATATTGCTCCCTTTATTTCGAGTGATTTCGGATTTGGGACCTCTAAAACTCAGGCCGATAGCCTTTTTAAGGGCGAAACTGCCGGTGGATTTTGTTTAGGGGTGGGTGGAGGAGTTCAGTTTTTAAGAACCGCTTCTGTCCATATAGAACTAGGTGCAAGGCTCGCTATCCTATTATCTAAAAATGCAATCGGAAACCCTACGTTACTTGGACTAAAGTTAGGTTTTTATTTTTAGCCTTATTCAGTAAACTCTGTCGATTTTTTGGACATCATCATACTCCACCGTACAGCGAAACATTTATCTAGATTTTACCCATAATTTCACCCATAAATACCCATTAAGAGCCATATTTATAGACTTTATGGGTATTTTTTATGGGTATATGAGAGCCCCCAAAATAGACCAACTCACCAAAAATATCGTGAACTTTATTGGCGAACTTGATGAGTTCAAAGGCCGTTGCCGCCACAGGTGCCAACCGCAATACTCTCAAAGTTCATTTTAGGAACTTGGTGGCCAACAGGCACCTTAAAAAAGAAGGCGTGGGACGCGGCATGAGGTATCGGATGCGGTCTTAATCAGCTCTGCCTACTTATAAATTGTAACCCTACTTTGCTTGTACTTCTGGAAAAAATGCTCTCGCCACCCCACAGCGGAGTGGTTTTAATTTGTAATATCAATAGGTTAAAAAACCAGCCTGAGCTGTGTTACACACTGTAAAAGATGGCCTTAAAAAAAATAAGCTTTGTGGTAGATCTCTCCTTAGTTGGAAAAAGACTCGACCAATGCCTTTTTGATTTATTTGCCAAGCGAGAATCTCTCTCAAAATCTCAGATCAGGAAACTCATTGTCTGTGGAGCCGTTTACCTCAATCAAAAGCGAGTGAGAATTGCTTCTAAAACATTGCACAAAGGAGCTCGAATCGATGTTTTTTTAGATTTAGAAAAACTACAAAAATCTATTCATGATTTTTTATTCCAGATGACCGAGAAGAATATCTTATACGAAGACAAAGACTTGATTGTTGTCAATAAGCCTCCTGGGTTGCCCACTCAACCAACTCTGGATGAAGCTCGAAATAATTTGTTTGAATCTGTGAAAAAATTTTTACAAAAAAGAGAGGGCGCCGCTGTGGTGTATTTAGGTCTCCACCATAGATTAGACCGAGACACGTCAGGAGTCCTTTTATTTACTAAAACAAAAAATGCAAATAAATGGGTTTCTGAGTTGTTTTCGAAGCACGAGATACAAAAAACATACCTTGCTATTACTTCGAGGCCAACCCAGTTGCCTCCGAATCATTGGGTCATCAAAAATTACTTAAAAGAGACAAAGCTTACCAGCAAAATAAAAAAAATGGCCTCTATAAAATCAGGTGGATTATTTGCAGAAACTCACTTTACCATAAAAAAAGTACTACCTCAGGAACTGTGGATCGAAGCTAAACCCAAAACCGGAAGGATGCACCAGATTCGAGTCCACTTAGCAGAGCAGGGTCTTCCTATTTATGGAGACACTTTGTATGGTGGTGCTCCCGCAAAGCGCTCAATGCTCCATGCACAAAGCTTGCGATTTTTTCACACGAGCCTACAAAAAGAAGTTTTTATTGAGAGCCCCTTGCCTGAGGGTTTTAGCTAACCAATCCCAAAATCTTCCGTGCTACCCCAGGTGTTGCCACTTCGCGCCCCACCTCGTGAGCCATTCTTACCACTCGCGCTACAAGCTGGGCATTGGACTCTGCCAAGACTCCCTTTGAGTAATAAATATTATCTTCGAACCCCACTCGAACATGGCCACCTAATAAAAGTGCATGCAAGGCCAAAGGCAACTCAAATCTCCCAATGCCTGCCACAGCCCAATGAGCGCGTGCGGGCAAAAGAGAAACCAGATGCATGAGATTTTTGAGATCTCCTGACATCCCCCCAGGTACTCCTAAAACAAACTGAAAGTGGAGAGGTTCTTTTAAAATCCCTTTTTTTAATAATCGAAATGCGCTCTCTAGCATTCCGGCCTCGTACACTTCGAGCTCTGGAGTAATCCCATTGGCATAAATTCTCTCGGCCAAAGCCGCAATGTCTTTAGGATGGTTATAAAAAACATCTTCTCCAAAATTCATTGTCCCTAAATTTAAAGACGCCATCTCTGGTTTCAGCTCAAGAGGTTTGGCTCGATTTTCAATAGACTCGCCAATCGCACCTCCTGTTGAAATCTGAATGATCACTCCTGGAGCTTTTTTCCTAATAGCGGTAATCGCTTCTCGAAATCGCTCAAGGCGTTGAGAGGGTGCGCCATCATCTTCTCTCACATGGAGATGGATAATAGAGGCTCCAGCCGCAACTGCAGCACGAGCCGCATCCGCCTGCTCCTCTGGAGTAATGGGCAAATGAGGCTGATCTTTTTGAGCTGTCTCTGCTCCTGTCATTGCACAAGTCAAAATAACTGGGTCCATGTTTTACTCCCGATTGAGTTCGTTTAATAATCGATGAACTCTATTTAAAACTTCCCAACGCAGTCGATCTACTGAAACTCGAAGGGCCCATGCGTGGTGAAATTCTATGTCTGCTTTATTCCTTAGCTCTAATCCAAAACTTACATCTCGTCTAGATAATTGAATGGCAAAACGACCATACCAAGTAGCAAGTGACTCCCTGTCTTTTTCTTTTTCAGAAATGATTTTGAGTGCCTCATCTCCCAAAACACGTTTTAACGTAAAAATAGAAGCTCTTAAAAAAATCCGATACCCCACATGAGCTGAACTTATTTTTTTTCCCATGTCGCTCACACTCGAAGACGCAAAGGAAGTCCCAAGCTCAAGAGGTTTTTGCAAAGGAAGCGCAGATTTTGCATTAAACAAAGCAGGCTCTTTTAATTCCTTTTCTAAACTATAAAGTTCTTCTGAGAAGCTTTTCAGTGCTAACGCTTTCGCGCCGGGATGGGTATTCTCTAAATGGCGATAGCGAGCAGAGTGCACAAAGCCATTATAAATTCCCTCCAGTGAGGCTCCCTGCTCTAAAGCATTTTGATAAGCTAAAAACTCTTGAACATCTTGAGGTGGCTTTTGGTAAACTACAAAATACATCTCCCTCAAAAGCTCTGCCTGAGCCTGGTGCTCGTTGATAGAAACTTTTGGGGTTGCTTTCTCTTTTTTGAACCACTGACAACCCGTAAGAGAATTCAAAATTAAGGCGCTATAAACTAAAGCTGAGCCGAGTCCCAATAGAATAAACTCCTACAAAGGAATAGTCGAACTCCCCCGTAAAATTTAGAAAGATCAATTTTAGAGGCAATCCAACATAGGCATGAAGGGCCGTCTTTGATCTTTTTTCAGAAATATTAACAGGCAAACCCGTAGTAATATCTAACTGCCCCGAAGCAAACTGCACACCCAGGCCTGCATAGGGGTCTATCACCACTAACTTTTTAGAAACCAAGACGTCTATTTTAAAACATTTGGTGTTAATAAAACTTGAAAGTTTCGTGATATTATAACTTGCCCTGGCAGCCAGAGCAGGAAGGGCTGGATTTCCCTTAATAATGGCGTATTTGACATCAAACCCCAGAACTTTGACCAAGTTAGGATCTAACGGTAAAAACGAAAATCCCAAATCAATTCCAAAAGGAAAGCCCTTATGAATAGTCACCCTTGGAATTGGCAAAAGAGCAGGGATACTTGAACCTACCCCCGCTAAAACAAGTGCGCTCTTAAAATCATCTGGCACTTTGATTAAAGTAACATCTATTCCAATATCTAAACCAATCGCAATCCCTAGCGGCGCTGCAGACATCATTGGGTGATAATCTCCAGCAATGGCCACTGTTTTTACCAAAGACTCCACCGCACTATCTGTCAGGTTCTTAAGATCTCCTGGAGTAAAACTTGGAACAACGCCCGCTTCGCCCCAAAAACTTACAAAAAAAAGCAATACGCTTATTTTCTTCATATAGAACATCCCCCGGTTTAATCAAAAACATAGCTTAGGATTCTACAAACGGCAAGCCAAGGCTTTTGGGGGGACGAGATTTTCCTACAAATCCAGCTAAAACTAAAACAGTCATCACGTAAGGAAAAATCTGAATCAACTGAACTGGAGCTGCTTGATCTCCCCACAAAACCACCCCTTGAAGTCGTATTTGAAATGCATCCACAAATCCAAAGAGTAAACAGGCAAAAGCCGTTGGAATAGGCTTCCATTTTCCAAACACAAGGGCTGCAAGTGCCATAAATCCTCTCCCAGCTGTCATGTTTCGAGAGTAAGAGGAAGACAAAAAAATCGCGAGAGTGGCTCCACCCAATCCTGCTAAAAACCCACTCATGGCTACCGCTCCATAGCGCACACGTAAAACGGAAATCCCAGAGGAGTGCAGTGCGTGAGGGTGCTCCCCTGCAAAATCAGTCCAGAGTCCAGACCTTGTCTTTGTCAGCCAAAAATGAGAGAAAATCACGGCGAGAAATGCCATGAGAGTCGGTTCGAAGTGAAATCTCTCATCCATAGGAATGGCAGGAGTAGAGCCTGTCGAATCAAAAATCATTTTGGAAACTAGCGGAACCAACCCAAAAGAGAGCATATTCATGGCCGCTCCAGCGACAATTTGATTGGCCCGCATGGAAATGACAAAAAAACCATAGACTAAAACAAATAAACTGGCTGCCAATCCTCCCGCTAAAAACCCAAGGTAAGGGGAGTGAGTAGAATAAGTCACGCCTGCACTCACAAAGGCCCCAATCAACATCAAGCCTTCTAATGCAATATTAATGACCCCCGAGCGTTCGCTAAAAAAACCTCCTAGCGCAGCAAAAATCAAGGGTGTTGAAACACGCAAGGTAGAACCTAAAAGCTGTAAAAAAGTGTTTTCTAGATCACTCAAGCTCAAGTTTCCCTCCGCTTCATTCTTTCGATCCAACTCCAAAGCCCTTCGGCAGTGACCGATAGAATAATGAGGGCCTGTAGCACTAATGACAAATCCCGAGTCACCACTTCTGTTTCAAGATCTAAATCCATTGCACCCTTATGAAGAGCACCAAACAAAAATGCAGCCAAGACCACGCCCAAAGGCTTATTTCGACCTAAAAGTGCCACCGCAATACCAATGAATCCATACTCTGGAGAAAAACCCATTCGAAATTTACCAGAATTTCCAAGCACTTCGGCTACTCCTACAAGTCCTGCCAAACCTCCTGCCAAAAAGAAGGCACGCATTTGAATCTTTCGGACATCTACTCCTGCCAATGTCGCTGCAAGTTCATTCTGCCCTGTAGCTCTCAATTCGTATCCAAAAACAGTTCGCCATAAAATAAACCAAACCAAAAAAGCCACAAATAGAGCTAAAAAAAAGGCCACACTCAAAGACGTATCAGCAAAAAAATCCAGGTGAGAAATTTTAAAAGCGGGGCCAATTTCTCTGGTCTCTGGGTTTTGGGTTTCCAGATTAGGAAATACAGACAAAGTCAGGTAACTGGTTATCCCAACCGCAATAAAATTGAGCATGATCGTATTGATCACTTCGTGACTCTTGCGGTAGGCTTTGAGCCAACCTGGGATCAATCCCCAAATCCCTCCACCCAAAAAGGCTGCCGTGACCCCTAAAAGGGGAGCCCAGGGAGAAGGACAGTCTGGAAATAAAAAGCCCACCCAAGTCGCTGCAAATGCACCCATGAGCAACTGGCCTTCGGCCCCTATATTAAACAATCCGCATTGAAATGCAGTGGCCACCGAAAGTCCCGTAAAAATGAGCGGAGTTGTATAAAAGAGCGTTGTGCCAAGATGATACCTGGAACCAAAAGCGCTTTCAGCTATAATTTTTAATACCTTCCACGGGTTTTCTCCTAAGCAAAAGGCCACTACTAGACTTAAAGACAAACCCAACAAAACTCCTAAAAAAGGCTTTAAAAAAGAGACCAAAAGCTTCTTCATGAAGCTAACCCCCCACCCATTGCAAGTCCAATTTTAGACTCCAGCCCCTCCCCTCTTTTAAACTGGGCCACAATTTTTCCTTGAAACAACACTAAAATCCGATCTGAGAGCGTCAGAATCTCCTCTAACTCCGAAGAAACGAGCAACACCCCAGCGCCTGATTCTCGAGTTTGAATCATTTTTTTATGAATAAACTCAATAGCCCCCACATCCACACCACGGGTGGGCTGAAAAGCTATGAATAATTTTGGATTCTGAAAAAATTCTCTCGCAATCACCAGTTTTTGCTGATTTCCTCCAGACAACTGGTGAGTGAGAACAGAACTATCGCCCGGTCTAATGTCATACTCTCGGAGAGCACGCTCGGTTTCTTGTTTGAGTCGTTTCAGGGAAAGAATCCCCTGTTTTTGAAAATGATTTTTTCTTTGCAAGCCTAATAAAAAACTTTCACGAAGATTGCTGTCTATCAGCAAGCCTTGTTTTTGCCTGTCCTCTGGAACCAGACTCACTCCCAACTCTTTGACCTGTCTTGAAGTCAGCTCGAAAATATTTTTCCCTAACAAAGTGATCTCACCAGAAGTTTTTGCGTCTGACTTTTGTGGATCAATGAGCACACGAACTAACTCAGACTGGCCATTGCCATCAACCCCTGCAATACCCACAATTTCTCCCGGAAAAATTTGGAAAGAAATCCCTTTCAACTTCTCTTTGCCTTCTACAGAGAGATGGAGGCCATGGATTTCGAGCAAAGGTGCAGACCGACTCTCTTTGTAATCAGGAACTTTGACTTGAAGCAAAACTTTTCTTCCGACCATCAGATTGGCCAACTCTTGAGGCGAAGTATCGCAAGTCGTGAGATGGCCCGTGACTTTACCCGCACGGAAAACAGTGATAAAATCTGTACATTCCATAACCTCCTTGAGTTTATGCGTAATAATTAAAACCGTTTTCCCTTCTTCTTTTAATTTTTTTAAATTTGAAAAAAAAATCTCTACCTCTTTTGGAGTCAGTACAGCCGTTGGTTCGTCTAATATTAAAATATCTGCATCCCGATAGAGGAGTTTTAAAATTTCAACCCTTTGCTGTATCCCTAATGGAAGCTCTTCGATTTTACTCTCCCAAGGAATGGTAAGCCCATATTGCTTTGTTAAAAAATTTAATTTTTCTAAGCCTTTTTTTTTATCAATCGGCTGCAGACTTGAGGGTAAAAACTTAAAATATGGAGAAACGGGCTCATCCCCCAATAAAATATTTTCGAGACCACCATAAGAGCTCGCCAGCATAAAGTGCTGATGGACCATTCCAATCTTATTTCGAATGGCATCCGAAGGAGAACTCCAAGTGATTTTTTTTCCGTGGATTTTTATTTCTCCAGAATCCGGAAAACAAATCCCATAGAGGAGTTTCATGGCGGTAGACTTACCGGCGCCATTTTCTCCCACAATCCCGTGAATTGTGCCTTTTTTTACCTTAAAACTTACTTCGGAATTTGCCGCAAGCATGCCAAATTTTTTCGTAACTTGGGCAAACTCTACTGCAAGAGTAACATCCATGGTGTATTTATTTTTTTCTAGAACCCATTGAATAATAATCTGGAACGATTATTTTTTTATGCATGATGTCTTCTTTTATTTTCTCGACTCGTTTAATCACTGCCGGCATTAATATTTTTGCATTGTACTCATCTTTAGAGAAATCCACAGATCCTGTGGTCAGTCCATAATAAACAACTCCGGGAGTATAAGCTCCCCCTGCTACATCGTCACAAGTTAAAAAAACTGCGGTATCCACTCTTTTTAACATGCTGGTTAAAATACGTCCTGGTTTAATCGAATCTTGGTTAGAGTCAACCCCAATGGCAAATTTATTCTTTTCTTCTGCCGCATCAAATACACCGAGACCTGAAGCCCCAGCTGCAGAAAAAATAATGTCTGCTCCATCTTCGTATTGCCGAATGGCAAACTCCTTTGCTTTAGGCGGATTGTTCCAAGCATCGGCTGTAGAACCAATGTATTTCGAAGTGACTTCAATCTTTGGATTGACGCTTTTTGCCCCTGCTACATAAGCAAGTTCAAATCTTTTAATGAGCGGAATTTCCATGCCCCCTACAAATCCAATTTTATTTGTCTTTGTGGTCAGTCCTGCAATAGCTCCTACCAAATACGAACCCTCGTGCTCATTAAATAGAATGGATCTAACATTGGGGGCTTTCACTTCGGCGTCTACTATGGCAAATTTTACTTTTGGGAATTGTGGAGCTACTTTTTTCAGAGCCTCTGCTTGTCCTACTCCGATTGCAATGACAAGATCATAACCCTTGCTGGCAAATCCTCTCAATAGGCTCTCATAAGAATTGTCGTCCGTGGCCTCCACATATTTTAACTCCATCCTCAAACGATCTCTAGCTTGCGTTGCGCCCTTGTATGCTGAGGCATTGAAAGACTTGTCGTCTTTTCCGCCCTTATCTAAAACTAAACCCAACTTCAATTTTGCTTCTGCTATGGAAAAATTTAGGAAAAAAACCAACACAATCACGACAATATGCATAAAACCCCCGTGGTTAAAGTTTTAGTCTGCGATGTGCATACCCGGGAACGAATAAGATGGTCAAGAAGTTTTTGAGAATCGCTGTCCCAATAAAAAACAAAGAGAGAAAATCTTTTCTGGATTTTTCGTTTCAGCCAAATCTTTTACCTGTAAAACAAGCTCATCCATTTGAGAGATCAGATTTTCAACTTGTACAAGATTTAGCTCACGAGTGATCACCGTTCGATAGGCTTTGCGTGAAGAGACATCAGAATAGTCGATTTTTTTTAAGATGGATTGTGCATTGTGCAACCAGCTTTGATTTCGAACCTGAAAAAAATCTTCGTCATCTGGAAAGTAAAGCAGTCTTTTTAAGGCTCTGCATTCGTCACCTTTTTTATCCATCACCCCCAATTTGCCTAACTCATCCACCATCTTTACTGTTTTTTCAAAAGATATCTCATGTGCGAGAGCTAATTCACGAATCGATATCCAACCGGGTCCAAAGGAGTTCACATAAGTGAACAAATCACGATAAATGGGGTCCGCAGAAAAAAGTTCGAGATGGCTTCGATTAAAAACAAAAAAATCATCTAAAAGCAAGGTTTGAGGTTTAAGTGCACTGATCCCATCTGATTTAGTTTCTGGAATTACCATCTGGGCAAATTGATCGGAGAGTTCCTTTTGAATTTTTGAATCTACAATTTGAGCAAGACTCCATTGGCACAACCCCTTTAGCAATGGCACCCCCAATCGTTTGCACAAAAAAAGAGCCTGATTTAAGTTTGGCAGCTGTTCGCCAGCCTCATATCTGGAATATTGAGGATAACTAATTCCAATATCGACCTTATGGCAAAATTCTCGCGCAGATCGATATGCTTTTTCACGGTTTAGCTTTAGAAAATCTCCCCACATTTCATATTTGCACTTGCTCTTGAAACCCTCTGGAGAGGATGGAGTGACTTCTATTTGATCCATACTGCTAAATCCCTTAACTTGACGCACCATACAACGAGTTAGGCCAATTCTCAAGTCGTGAGATATTTATTTAATTACATTGACACTTATTGCGCTTAGCGTTATACCCGGCTCGAACTTAAATGTGTAGGGGAACCCAATGGAGATTGTACAGTTCATACCCGCTCATCAGAGGAGGCTCGTAATGCTTGCATCGCAAGCAGAAAACGCCCCTGTGTTGATCTATGGCCCAAGCGGCTCCGGAAAAGGAGCCTTGGCTCAATGGATTCATAAGAACAGCCCGAGGTCAACTCTGCCCTTTGTCACAGCAGAAAAAGAAAAAAGTCTCTCTCAACAAATTCCACTGGCTCAAGGCGGGACTTTCTACCTTTCTGAAATTGGTGAATGGCCCTTGGCAGAACAAAAAATTTTAGAACAATTGTTAGATTCTAAATCCATTCCACATCCTAGAACGCCACAAATGCCCATGCTCCTCAATGTCAGGGTCATGGCTACTACAAGTCAATCTTTAGAGGGAAGAGCACAGGGCGGACTTTTTAATAGTGAGCTCTTGCAAAAACTCAATGTTTTTAGACTTGAAATGCCTGCCCTCAGCAAAAGAAAAGAAGAATTCGAGGAAATCATGCTTGGACTCAAACAAGAGATCACTCATGAACTCCACAAAGAACACATCAAAGAATTGAGCCCAAGCGTCTGGGAACGACTAAAAAAATATGACTGGCCAGGAAATTTGAGAGAACTCAGAAATGTCCTACGACTTGCTATTATAACAGCAAAAGGAGATCAAATAGAATTGACTGATCTTCCTGATTTTGGGCACGATCGAGTTGATTTTCGAAAAACAAGAGAAGAATTCGAAAAAATTTACATTTTAGAATTACTCAAAACCTTTGATTGGCAGATCGATACAACGTGTAGAATGTCCCGTATTGATAAGAACACTCTTCTGAGCAAGATGCATAAGTATGGGATCACTCAACCGGAAGTATCGGTCCCATAACCACCTCTGGAAGTTCTCCCCCCATCCCCCTATAACTTCCAGAGGTGGTCTTTTTATGAAATCCACCTTCCCCCGAACAATCAAATGGGCTTGCTGATTACTACTCAACAAGCCCTCATTATTTGATTCCCTTTTAACTGTTCCCACACAGTTACCGTTGCTTTCGCCTTCACCCAAACTCAGGCTTAAGCTCCTTGTAACTAACCCCAATATTCTTAAACGTCAATCCCCTAATAAGAAAAATGTCAATTTATTCGATAACTTAGCTATCACTCCATACAACAGTTTGCACCCTATAGTAGAAACTCTCACCGGGTGAAACTCTAGCTCGCCTTTTCGACGATTGGAGGGAGATTTTTGTTGGGCCGATCTTCAAAATCATACTTTCTCAAAGCTTCGATGGCCGCTCTAAATCCGCTTTTTACTAACTCGGACAGTTTTTCAGGGGACAAACTAAAATGTTCTCCAAAAAACATATTGGCATCTGTCGGGTTGGGATGAATGTAAATAGAGTCTACGTTCATTTTCTGATGAAGTTCAGACTCTAGTATTTCGCAAATTCTTTTCCTCTGGGCATCCGCAATACCCGCTTGCTTGCAATATCGAGAAACTGCTTCAATCGCATTTCTTTGAATTTTTTTATTATAAATATGATTGTTTATTTTTTGTTCAATCACCAAATAAATAGATTGAACAAGAATAGACGGCAACCCAAAATCAGTCAAAGATCCCACATTTTTTTGAAAATGATAGGGCTGGTGAGTGTAACTTGCAATAATGAGATCAGCCCCAGCATCCACAGCCACATGGGTAGACAAAGTGTCTCTAATTTCTCCGTCGATGTAATAAACGGCTTTGCCGTTTTCGTTTTTGATGGGGTAAGGGGCAAAAGCGAAAGGCAAAGCAATGCTAGCCGCACAAGCCTCCGAAATACAAACATCGTTGTTGTACTGACAAGAGAGGTCATGCAGTGGTGGCTGATAGTTATATTTTCCAAACACGACTTTTCGAGAATGATTGAGTTGAGTGGCCACAATAAATAAGTCGGGGCAGTAGTCTTTGAACTCATTGGATGGCAAAACCTCTTTACGTAAGTATTGCTCTATGCCTTCTGTAGAAAAAAGACCGTTCATTTTTAACCAATTCAGTCGAAGGAGCGCCTCCCAATTCCCCCTAAAAAGGTCGGCTATTAAATGCCTGATAAATAAAAGCTGAGAAAGCTGCTCTTTGGCCAACTCAGAACGAAATTTAAACATCTTCTGATAGGTGAGCCCAGGCAAAACTCGAGGGGTGCTGTCTTTTGGATCTGTGGGTTTTTGAGACAGAAAGGAGTTAAAAATATTATCCAAAGAGTAACCTGAGGCCAAAAATGAGACAATAATCGCTCCCGCACTCGACCCCACATAGGTGGAAACCTCCATGGGCTCTGGAGCTCTGCTCGGAATTCCTGACTGCAATGTCCCTCCATAGAACTTAAACCCCTGTTCCTGAAGGGCAAGCGCCACTCCTAAGTGAAATGCTCCAGCTTTAGACCCCCCCCCACTGCAGACAAAAGCAATCTTTTTCTTCGAACCAACGGTTATTTTTCCGTTTTTTGGGTCATCCATTTATACATTAAGAATACTTGAATTTACCGGCCCTGGAAATACAATAGAAGGTAGGATGGCTGAGAATAACGGAAAATGGGTCCCCCTGTTAGATTATGCTGTATTCAAAGGAGTGAGCCTATCCACTTTGAGGCGCCACATTAAAGCCAAGAAAATTCACAGCAAAAGCATCGAAGGAAAATATTTCTTGTGGTGCGACTTAGAAAATTCTTCGTCTGAGCACCTTTCCAAAGAACTCCAAAAAGCACAGGAAGAAATCACTGAACTCAAAATGTTGGTCTCCCTTTATGAAGAAAATCACCTTTAACTTAGGAATCGTGTTTTTACTCGGCGTTCCTTTTGCTTTTGCCAATCCAGAACTAGACCGACAATTTACGCTCGAAACTATTGGAGCCCTAAAGACTTTAGACAATGTAGATGGTGTATTTTCTGAGTATGTAAACACGGCACTCGAAGAATATTTTTCTAACCAAACCCGCTTCCATTACCAGGACATTTCTAAAGCAAGCCTTGTTTTAACGAAATCAAAAATACCCTATTCAAAAATCGTTGAAGACACAGAAATTTTAAAACAAATTTCAAAATCTCTGCGATTAGAAAGCATTATTCGGACAAAAATTTTAAAGGAGGGATCCTCTTACCGATTTACTTTAGAGTGGCTCCACACACCCCAGATGGAACTCATGGCAGCCGAAACTTTCCAATTAGAAGAACCCAGCTCAGGTCAGCCCCTGGCCTCTGGAGACTTGAGAGGAGCTTATCAAAAAGCTCTCGAAAACATGATCAGGAAAGTACCTTTTGTGGGACATGTAAGTGGACGGGATCAAAACAATGTCACCATCAACCTAGGATCCAATTCACCTCTCAATAAAGGCGACATCCTCATCATTTCAAGTTTAAGCGAAGTCAAAAAACACCCCCTTCTCAAGTCCATCACAGAGTGGAAATTTTCTCCCATCGGAAAACTTCGGATTGAACAGATCGAGTCAGGACTTGCTTTTTGCGAAATTATTGAAGAAGAGCCTGGCAAACAGATTTCAAAATATCAAAAGATCACAGAGGTTATCCCGCTCCCAATCGCTACAAGGAAGGACACTCCTGAGCAAGAAATGCCACAACAAAAGCCCCCGTCTCTAGGTTGGGGAAATGGCGGATTGTGGATTGGGAGCTTTAGTCGACAATATTCTACACAAAATGGAGCGAGTGGGTTTTCTGGAAGCAGTTTTTTGTATGGCGCTAAGATCGAAGGGCAGCTCTGGCTGACGCGTGATTGGTTTTCTGAACTGAGTTTTGGGTATGGATTATCAAGCTATTCTCAAAAAAATCTTGCCACAGGTACTGCCACTTTAGCGGGTGCAGTCAGCCAAACTGCTTTTCACTTCAGAGGAGATGTAGGATACAACTACTACCTACATGGAGACTTGTACGGTCCAAGAGTTTGGGCACGTGCTGGATACAAAGGCACTTCTTATTCTCTTCCCGCTTCTCTGACAGAATTTACAAGTCCTGTTTCTTTTAAAAGCCCCTTTGTCGGAGTGGGTGGAGAAATTCCTATCCGTGACAAATATATTGTTAAAATGGGATTTGACCTGGGTGTCTTTGTGAGTGCAAAAGAAACCACGGCTACCTTGGGAACAATCACCAGTGCAACCGATATTAGTTTTTATATTGGAGGTTCCTATCGCATGGAACCCAAAATGACTCTCAACCTAGGTTTAGAAGTCTTGAGCCATGGGGCTGATTATTCAGATCAATCCTCTCTCACTCAAAAAATCGTCTCTGTCGGTCCGTCTCTCATTTATTATTTTTAAATTTTTTGATAAAGTTCCAACCTGAAAGAAAACATGAAAGCACGTATCGCCAAACTCATTACACTCCTTTCCCATCACGATTATCACTACTATGTTTTAGACGATCCCGAAATTTCGGATGCGGAGTACGACCTTCTCTTTAGGGAACTCCAAGACTTAGAAAAAAATTACCCGAAACTCCTACGTCCAGACTCTCCCACCCAAAGAGTGGGTGGAAAGTCTCAAGACAAGCTTAAAAAATTTAAACACAAAGCCCCCATGCTCTCGCTTGCAAATGCCATGAGCGACCAAGAGTTTTTGGATTTTGATGAGAGAATTCACAAACTTTTAGACTTTCAAAAAAACCAAGAAATTGAATATTTTGCTGAATTAAAATTTGACGGTTTATCAATGAGTTTAACTTACGAAAACGGAGTACTCACCCATGCGGCCACCCGAGGAGATGGAGAAATAGGCGAGGAGGTTTTGCAAAATATTCGTTCCATTCGCTCAATCCCTCTTAGACTCAGAACACCCCATCCCCCACGCCTCATTGAAATCAGGGGTGAGGTCATGATTGCAATCAAAGATTTCGAAAGGCTTAACAAAGAACAAGCTGAGAAGGGACTCAAACTTTTTGCTAATCCCAGAAATGCCGCTGCAGGTGCAATAAGACAGCTCGATCCTGCGATCACTGCGTCTCGTCCCTTGAGTGCTTTTTGGTATGGGCTTGGATATCTCGAGGGCATGGAGTTTAAACATATGAGTGAATTCGAAGAAACTCTACAAAAATGGGGACTCAAAATCGGTCCCGAGAGAAAGATTTGTGTAGGAACTGAAGCTGTTTTAGCCTTTTATGAAAAAATCAAATTACTGCGTGATACATTGCCATTCGAAATTGATGGAATTGTAGTAAAACTCAATCCCTTATCTCATATTGATCGCGCGGGATACATCTCTAGAAATCCAAGGGGGATGACAGCTTTCAAATTTCCTCCACAAAAAAAAATCACTCGCATCGAAGACATTATTGTACAAGTCGGTCGAACGGGTACTTTGACTCCTGTGGCCCGAGTCACTCCAGTACGAGTGGGAGGAGCAACCCTAGAACGTGCCACTTTGCACAATCAAGATGAGATTGATCGAAAAGATATTCGCATTGGAGATCAGGTATATATCCAACGAGCGGGAGATGTCATCCCTGAAGTGATCAGTGTCATCAAAGAAATGAGAACCGGACAAGAAAAAAAATTTCAGCTCCCCACTCATTGCCCTGTTTGTGGCTCAAAAGTAGAAAAAAGAAAGGGGGAAACCGCTGTCCGTTGCCCGAGTGTAAACTGCGTGGCTCAGCTCAAAGAAAAAATCCGCCATTTTGTGATAAAAGACGCACTTAACATCGAAGGCTTAGGAGAAAAAACAGTAGAACAATTTGTAGACGAGGGGCTCATTAAAAAAACCTCTGATGTGTTTGAATTAAAAAAAGAAACTCTCATGGTACTTGATAACTTTGCAGAAAAAGCCTGCGACAATCTCTTGCTGGCTATCAAAAATGCACGTTCGCCCGAACTTTATCGTTTTATTTTTGCCTTAGGCATTAGGCATGTGGGAGAGAGAACTGCAAAAATATTAGCCCAGCACTTTGGCGCACTAGATCCCATGATAAAAGCCACATTGAGTGAGCTCTTGGAAATACATGAAATTGGACCCGAAGTCTCAAAAAGTATCTTTGAATATTTTCAGTCCCAAGAAAATCAAAAAGAAATCAAAAAACTGCTCTCTCAAATAAACCTTATTTTGCCAAAAAAAAACAGGAACTCAGAAAACCTTGCTAAAAAAACATTTGTTTTAACAGGAACGTTTCCGACCCTTTCTCGTTCTGATGCCACACGGAGGATAGAAGAACAAGGGGGTCGGGTGAGCGGGAGTGTCTCTAAAAAAACAGATTATGTTGTCGCTGGAGGAGACCCTGGGAGCAAACTCGGGCGCGCCAAAGAGTTGGGAGTAGAAGTGATTGATGAAGAGCGATTGTTAAGGCTCTTGGAAGAATAAGCCGCCGAACGGTCTAAAAAATAAATATAAACAATACATGTGTATTAGTATACACAGGATTTTTTTGACTCTCTTTACATTTTGCTGCTAAAGCCTGATCATAGCGGTATAGTTAAATAAGCTTCTCACAATAAAGGGGAACGTTATGTTGAACGTATTGAGGTATAGGACAAAGTTTTTTAGAAAATTGTTTCTTTGCTCCATATTGAATTTGGTTTTTAATAGCTATCTGAGTTTAGCTGGCATCAGTGACGGGAGGCCCAAACATGAAAAAGCCCTTGACTCAATTAGGGACGAATTTATAGGCCTATTCAAAGAAATTAGCACACTGAAAAATAAAACAAGAGAATTAGAGGCCTCAAGATGTGTGCCACTTCCAAAATGGAAAATAGACTGTGATAAGCATTTATTAGACATTAGCAATATGAGGGAACGTTTACAGGTTTTGTTGGATAGAATCGATAATATAGACCTTACCCGCCTACAACTAACAGATGAAGATTTTGATGACTTTGTTGACAGCGTATTGGTTCTAACAGACGTGATTGTTAGAGAAATGCTAGATTTACGATATTATTGCGACTGCGACAAGGAAACAAGCCAAGACAGACCAGTTTTGCCTCCGCCCCCACCGATCTTCACTTTGGGTGGAGAGGGTAGCTGCAGCATTAGTGGTAGTGACACTTATATTAATGGAGCAACACCCACATTTGACCAATTTCTCAATGGTGACCAAACATTTGCGGCAGGAGGCTCATCCCCCAATCCCCTTGCAGGCACAGTCACATTTGTTGGTGCCCCCACCTTTGGGGGTATGGATCCTGCAGGCACACCATCAGAGAACCCATTTCCCAATGGTGACCAAACAGTTGCGGCAGGAGGCTCATCCCCTAGCGGTTCAGTTACAAGCGGTTTTACTATTGGTGCTGACACTGCTACAGCTAGCGGTAATAATGATGGTAAGACAGTCACCATAGACGGAAAAACACCGGCAGAACCTACTCCTACTCCCACGCCAACGCCTACTCCGACACCGACTCCAACTCCAGACCCAACTCCTGATCCCACTCCAACTCCCACTCCAACTCCGAGTTGCACTGCATATATGGCTACAGCTAACACAGATAAAAACGAGATCCTTCCGCAATTCGTCTTTAACCCTAATTATATTAAATCACTTGATACGCCGGAACCGCGTACATTGGAGAAAATCAAAGATAAAATAATAGCTGACTCTCTTCTAGACCAGACAGCTCATTTGAATATCACTAAAAATGACTCCCCAACTACAGTGGTGAGCATGGGTTATGGTGCAATGCTTGCTGTTCCATTCTGCGATATTTTGTTTGAATCAGAATTATCTCTAATATTAAGAAAAAAAGCAAACAGTGCAACCCAAAAGTTTAACGCATCAGAATTTACTGTGAAATCTACAATTTTAAGATGGACGCTAGAGGAGAATTTTAACTTTATTGGTGGTCTTTTTGATTTTCTTTCTCAGTTTCCAGCGCATGGAGAACAATTTAGCGAGACAGCAGACGAAAACACGCCTGTGCCCTTCAGTTCCTTCGAGATAGTGACCAGACCGACATTTGGCTCATACTTGGAGGGTAAGGATGCAAAAATGCTTATAGCCTATTTTTTACTCCCCATGAAGGCAAAGGGGGAAATAGTAAATCCAGAACAAGAACTTGGTCTTTTACAAACAGACGGCACGTTTCAGGTGTTAACTAATGCTCAATTACCTACTTTAGATCTCAGATTTTTTACGTCTACTGTAAAGGGTAATGTCCATTTTGAGGGTGGCACAAAAGATTCGCTGCACACCTCTTTATATTCTGTAGAATCCTTACCGCCAGACCCGAAAAAATAGGGACTCTATTATTGTTTTTTAAAAACTTCGTCTGCATCGATGCTGGTGGGTCTTTTAGTGGCTATTGTACCGTTGTTTGTAACTGTGAGAACACCAAAGGCAAGTGTGTTGGGTATGACAGTGGTTGTAAGTGTATAGATATTAAAACGTGTCTCTCCAGCACTTGGAATTTTACCTCCACTACAGGTCTTTCCTGAAATCGATGTCTCAGTATCGAGCGCCCAGGTTTTAATGCCGCAAAAGCCAGCCCCACTCTCTGCAATGTTAAAATCTGAAGCCACGTCTGCTCTTAATGGAGTTTCAGAGACATTGTTTAAAATAAAATCTGTTGTTTTTGCATTTGCTGGCGCTGCGGCTGCTGCTCCCAGTGTAAAAGTACCAGTTTTGATTTCTTTTTGGGTTTGGGTAACACAAGTGGTTTCCGCAAAGAAAATAAGGGTATCTGTATAAGTATTGCCAGAAACTATGATCGTATCTTTGGAGCTTGCTGCAGCCACACACCCGGTGGCCCAGGTACCCTCTAATTCTGTAGGATCCCCTGTTGTGGCTGTGGTAGGACTCGTTTTTTTAGCACAGGAAGCCATCAGAAAACCGTTTAATACTAGCAAAATGAGAATCATTTGTGTTCTTGTCAGCATTTTTACACCCCTCATAGATTAAAGGTTAATAGATTTATAACAAATTTCAAGCCCGTAATCATTTAGGGAGTAAGACGACACAGGGAAAAATTACATATAAAGAACGAGAAACTCGATTAGATGATTCTGGCAGAGAGTTGAACGAGTCACCAAATAAATTAGAACAAAGTCCAATTTATTTTCATTGCCATAGGACTAATATACCGTGTATATTAGTCCTATGGGAGATAAAATGTACAAAAGGACTTTAATGGACTGCATCCCTTTGGTTTCATTCTACTTATTTGGACCACGCCAAACAGGTAAAAGCACTTTGCTCAGTCAATTAAACCCGATTTGGACCCTCAATCTACTGGATCCGGAGAAGCAACTTGAGTTTTCGAAGGATCCAAAAACCCTCTATCGAATATTGACTAGCGCACCGTTTTCAATGCAATCGGGCTACGTCATTTTAGACGAAATTCAACGAGTCCCAGCACTCCTGGATGTTGTACAAATCCTAATGCAGGAAAATCCACAATTAAAATTTGCACTCTCTGGCTCAAGCGCGCGAAAGCTCAAACGAGGCTTAGCAAATCTTCTGGGGGGCAGGGCAGCTGTTCGTACCATTTATCCTCTTACCTACTCTGAATTGGGAAAAGATTTTAAATTAGACCTGGTTTTAAATTTTGGATCACTTCCTAAAATATATTCACTCATCAATACAAATGACCAATCCACTGCTCTTGATCTGCTCAAGAGCTATGTCATTACTTATTTGAACGAAGAAATCAAAGCCGAAGCCCTTGTGCGAAATCTGCAAGGCTTTCAAAACTTTCTAGACGTTGCGGCAGCACAGTTTTCTGAGCAGATCAATTTCAGTAAAATGGAAAAAGATTGCAGAGTCTCTTACTCTGCAATTCGCGATTATTATTCTATTCTGGAAGATACTTTGATTGGTTTTTTTTTGCAGCCCTACCTTCGCAGCAAACGGAAACGAATGAGCCATGCACCTAAGTATTATTTTTTTGACAATGGGGTCACCCGAGCCATCCTTGGATTGCATCGCTCGACACCTTCGCCTCTAGAAAGAGGGCGATTATTGGAACAGTGGTTTATTCAGGAAGTCATGCGAATGAACGCCTACTTTCAAAAAGAATGGACCCTCAGTTTTTGGAGAACAAGTCATGGAGCTGAGGTGGATCTCCTGCTTGAGAGGGGACATGAAGTTTTATGTGCAATAGAAATTAAGTCAGGGCGAGTGATTTCTGATTCTGAGCTTACGGGTCTCAAATCTTTTCACGAGGAATTTCCTGAAGTGCAATGCTTTGTGGCAGGCGAATTGGAAGAACCACAGAAATTGATACACTCTGAAGGTTATCCTCTACTCATGCTTTTGGATAAACTCAAGAATGAGTTTTAGCAATACTCTCCAGTAATCAGCAATGGTTCAGGGAGTAAGACGACACTTTGTAATGGTATATGGACTACAGGGACCAGTGAATGAATTACAATTACAAGCAAAACTAAGCTGAGGAATAAAAAATGATAACGCAGTAGAGGGAGAAAAAACACCATTTCCTGCAGGACATGCCGCTGATAAAATACAAATTTCATTTGGGCCACAAGAAGTTGCAGCAGTATAGGTTTGAGTAGAACAAATATTAGTACATGCTGTTACACCCAAGACACCAACACCAGGACAACGCATTACCAAATAGGTAGCACTGCCATTAAATGGTTGAGGACTTGCCCCATTGTTACAAAACACAGATGCATTTGCCCCCTGCTGCAGCACCATGCCTCCGTTTGGTATTTTTAAAACAGGCCCTAACTGACATTTCTCCTGTATATCAATACAAATTGCGTTACCACTCGGACCAAAGCCCTGCAGCGCTTTGCCGCTTGAGCAATTGACCAAACTGCTGAGTGACACACAATTGACAGTGCCATTTGGATTGATCCCCTTTGCAATTTGCCCTGAAAGACAAATACCGCTGGCACTAGGAAACACACAGGGTGGATTTCCTCCTTGAGTAAAAGTTCCTCCTAGAGCTAGGCAAGTCTGTTGAGCAGTGGGTGCATTATTTGCAAACACACAGGGTGGATTTCCTCCTTGAGTAAAAGTTCCTCCTAGAGCTAGGCAAGTCTGTTGGGCAGTGGGTGCATCATTTGCAAACACACAGGGTGGATTTCCTCCTTGAGTAAAAGTTCCTCCTAGAGCTAGGCAAGTCTGTTGAG
>CAZBEI010000063.1:0-4573 GCA_964490895.1 uncultured Bdellovibrio sp.
CTCAAACCGATTTTTCCTGTCTTTTGATGAGCTATTTTTTTTACAAAAAATGCAATAAACTGTTTTCCTAGATTTAATTTTAAAAATGAAAGCATGCCAACAAATGTCCAAAAAAATAAAAAATGATCTAAGGGAAAGAAAAATCTTCCCTCTTTATGTGGAACAAGGAGGTGTCCGATAAAGTAAAACAAAAAGGAAAAGGCCCAAGGTTTTAATCGAATTAATTCTAAGTAAAATCCATAGAGCAAAAATCCAAACAAGCCAGACCAAAGAGGAATCAAAAGGGGGTAACGAAAAAACCGCCACTGAAAATACTCCAGATAAGCAAAAACAGAGTGGGTCCCAAAAACGTGTGCACCGAGCCCTGTAAAAACATTGTACTGAAAATACATCCAAAGGCTTTCCCATGGGCATCCATAATAGATCCAATCCCCAAAACCAAAAACCACACAACCTATTCCTATTCCAGTGAGAAATCTTAAAAACATACGCCACTCTCCTTTGAGGCAGGCGTTCAGAAAAATACCAAACGCGAGTCCCAACGAGAACAATCCAGAAGGGTAGCGAAAAGCAAAAACAGCGACTGCAAAAAAACCACTCCATCTCAGTTTTTTTCTCACCAGAAAACCAAGGCTCATCCAAAGGGCCACCGTAGAAATTTGTTCAATCCTTGGACTGACAAACTCGTACACCAAGAACCAAGGCAAGATAGCCAGGCCTAAAGCAAAGTGTTTTAGGGTGGGAGAAAGAGGATATTTTTTCCCCAACTCTAAAACAAGTTGCCAATACCCCCAAAGAGTTCCCATCCCCAATGCACCCACAAATAGATTGGGCAAAAAAACTCGAGGAAAAATCCGATTTTCGAAAAGGAGATCCGCAGATTTTAGCGGAAGGGTCAATAAGATAGGCCAAGACAAATTGCGCATGTGCAAAGCGATTTCTTGCGAATACTGGGCAAACCCATGGAGGATTAGATTACTAAACTCGAGGGTCTGAAACCATTCGTCTGGATGCCACCAACTCGTATGTGTAAATGCTGCAAAAAATCGAATGAATACTGCAATCAAAACCCATTTCAAAAAAAGGGGATCGGTTTTTGTAGATTTCATGAGGGTTCGTTTTCACAGAGAGGTTGGCAGCGAAGACAGCTCTCAGCTGAGGATTTTAGTTTGAAAACCTCTACTTCTCCACATTTATATTGTTTAGCATATCCAAGCCCTTCGAGCTTTTCTCGAAGCACAAGCTCCTGAGCGGTGTTCATGGGCCAGTTATTGACATGGGGGTCAAAAACAAGACAGTTTACAGATTTGCCGTCTGGCAAAGAAATATCTGGGAGATGATTGATCCATCTTTGCGTTGAGAGATGAGGGACGAGTGCACCCGAAGTGGCCATCGGCAATACATTGAGACACGGGATCAGTTTTTGACTTAGCCACTGAGTGTGCGTATTTAGTGCATGAAATCGGATTTGAAAGATTTCACTTCTACCAAAGCTCACTCCAACCCAGAAAAGAAGCCATAAGAGTAAAACCTTGGAATATTTTTTTAATTTTAAAAGACCCACAGGGAGAGCCCAAAAAAGACCCACAGAGGGTTCAATGGCATAGTGATAGTGGATAGACACACGGTGATCTCCATTGCTTAAAAAAAGCATCAGATAACCTGGCACTGAAGCAAAAAGTGCACGCCAACCCAAAAGCGGTACAAAACCCAATGGGGCAAGAGTGTAAAATAAAAACTTAAGTCTTGCGGCTCCAAATAAGTGAGAGAGAAGTAAAAGTGGAGTGGTGGAACTGAGAACCTCGCTATACTCAGCATGATAGGGATACTGCAAACCGATCCATTTCGGTAACCCCTCTGTATCCACAAAAAAAACACCCAGACCCAGACCACTCATGAAAATACCAAGTCTCTTTGTAAATGGCCAAGTCACCTCTGGGCCGGCTCCCAGCATCCACGCTAATCCAATGCCACAGGCAATCGGCCCGGCTGACTCTTTAGCGCAGAGTGCTCCTAGAAAAGCCAGGAAGCCTAAAAATATTTGAGTACTTTTTTGTGATTGAAGTCCAACAAGAGCCCATAAAAAAAGAGGAAGCATAAAAACTTCGGGATGAAAATCAAAAAGGTTTGCATTTCTCAAATTGAGGTTGGACCAGTAAAGAAGCGGCAAAGTAGAGCTGATCCAAACTTGATTGGAATATTGTCGACTCAAAAAGTAAAGCGCAACTCCTCCTAGTGCTAATCCCAAAGCCTGAGAAATGAGAAGCGTTTCTGGGTGTGGAAATATATAAAAGAGAGGTGCTAAAAGCCAAAACAGAGGAGATTGATGATCAGCAAAAAGATTCATCCCTCTTTTGAGTGAAGAAATATAACCCATTCCATGGGTCAAATTCCAAATGGCATTGGTAAAAATTCCAAGATCAGCAGATCCACTGTGAAAAGCCCAGTGCCTTCTCAGGGATGCCAAAGACCAAATCAGAGAAATAAATCCAAATCCTAGGAGGAGGGTCCTCTGAGGCCTCTTTTGGACAGCCTGATTCCATCTGCTCCACAGTTTTTTTGCCCATCGAGCAGAAAGACTATTTTCAATGGGCAGATTAAAAACCCACTTTAAAGTCACACCCCAAAAGGTCACTATTAAAACTGGAATGCCCAGTTCAGTGAGTTCAAGGTGGAGCCCCGGGTATTTGATCCAAATGCCACCCATCAATAGGGGAAAAGCAATCAGCAGGATCACAGGTAAATCCCAAAAGAAGAGTAAATACGCTTTTCGCATTATTATGTTATGTAACTTAAAAGTGTCTTGAGAGGAAATTTTTTTGAAAACAAAATTTTTTTGTCTTTGTTTTGATTTTTTGATCACCTTGCTCCTTTTGATCTGGCTTTGTGGTGGATTTTTATGGCAGGGCCACCTTTTTTTAAAATATGGAGCCGATCCAAGAAGGGCAGCCCTGATTCTAGCTTTTTTAGGATTCTTTCTATTTTCAGAAATCCGGCAAAAAAGTCTCTTGTATGCTGGATTATGCTGGGCATATCAAAAAATATTATTGCGGAAGTGGAGATGGGTCAGTTTAGGCGGGATTTGTTTTTGGTCACTGAGTCTTGGAGTTTTACAGACTCTAGCCCTACGATTTCCGATGTATGATGTCGGTATATTTCATCAAATCCTCTGGGCGCTGGCTCATGGTTATGGCTTTCATAGTACGATCAGTGGAGCCCAAAATTTTTTGAGTGATCATCTTTCTCCATCACTCATCGTGCTTGCTCCTTTTTATTGGATCACGCAAGGTGCACCTTGGACACTTGGGGTTTTGCACCCATTGCTGATTTACGGAGGTGTGGCAGCATGGATTTATTTTGCAGAAAATATACCCGGGGCCCCTAAAAAAGCACGTTCCCATTTGGCAGCAATGACTCTTATTTTTGGAGCCTGCTTTGACAGCTTATGGGCTAATCAGCGTTGGGGATTTCATGAGAGTGCACTTTTCTTTTTTTCTTTTTCATGGATTTTGGCATTGGTGTTGACTGATTCGAGACAAAAAATATTCATCGGATTTTTATTCCTCCTGGCTGTTGGATCCAAAGAAATTTCATTGCTTACAGGGAGTTTATTTTTATTTTTGATACCCTCAAAAAAATGGAGACTAAAAGGCGTGAGCCTTATTTTACTTGTTGTTTTTGTCTGTTTTGAATCGATTCCGCACCCTGAGGGAAAAAATTATTTCATTCGTTACTACTCTTATTTAGGAAATGACTTGCAGTCTTTTTTAAACCATTTATTCACTTCGCCTTGGCGAATTTTTTCAGAGCTAAAGATGAAAGACTTATTTCAGTATTTAAAAACAGTTTTCCTGCCTTGGCTTGGACTTCCACTTTTGGGTTTGTTGAGTCCATATTCGTCTTTTAGAAAATGGGGCTTATTTTTACTTTTACCCTCCTTTTTGAGTGCTGCTTTGTCCACTTATCCACCCTTGAGAGAGCCAGGATTTCACTATGTGCTTGAACTCTGGCCGGTCCTTGCAATTTTAACTCTTCTAGCGCTTGGAAGGATTTTTTTAGAAAACGCACAAAGAGCAACCCAGTTGAGTTTTGCTTGGGCTGGGTTAGCCCTTTTGGGGTTAGGGCAAGATCCTTGGGGACAGTTTTTTGAGTATGCAAAAGACGCAACAAAAACAAGTCCAGTGAGAGTTGCTTTTTTTCAAATTCCACAGGATACTGCAATGGTCACAGATGAGATGACAGGAGCTTGGTTTGCAAATCAGCTTTGGATTACACGCTGGCCAGCGCTAAAAGGACTTCCAAAGGAATGCCCAAGTTGGATTGTTTTAAAAAATCCATCCCAAGAACAAGAAGCCCGGGTCGAAAACCTTCAAAAAAAATGTCTCCAGAGTTTTTCGCCATCAAAGTTTAAAGTATTGGATTGGGCATTTTATAAGCTCCCTCTTGACGGAAGAGGGTGAAAAAGCCTAAAACAAGAGTATACCCAAAGTTTTAGCACAACAAGATAGAGGCTGGGTTAGATAGGATATTGACTTTTGGAAAAATTCAGTTACTTGCGAAGTCAAAACATCAA
>CAZBEI010000064.1:0-16802 GCA_964490895.1 uncultured Bdellovibrio sp.
TTGAGATTCCGTATGTCCGTGTCGGTAATAGTAGGCGCGACGATGCCGCATTTCCCTCTTTTATTTGGTATGGCAAATACTAAAGACGGGGTGATGTCTTTGTTCCTCCAGCGCCGGCTTTCTTGTAGCAACATTTTGTAGAACACAAGCTGTCTAAAATAGCTGCCGTTTGACGATTTGGTCTCGCCCTTGATAGACGCAATCGACATAGTTTCCTTTGTTTTGTAATCGAACACAAAAAGGTTGTCCTCTCGCAAAAGCACCGCGTCGAGCTTGCCGTGAATTGGCAGCGCTACGGCCTTGCCACGATACTCGCCGTTAAACATTCCTTCACTCCATACTTCCGTGTGAGCCACTGGCGCAGAGTTGAAGTGTCCATGAAGCTCTCTTGCTATCGCTCCGGCTTTGTCAAAGAGTTCTTTTTTAATTGCCTCTTTTTCGAATGCTGGCAAGAAAGAACGAAGAAGATACGATGAAACGCCTCCGCGAAAAACGTGTTCTATATTTTTCACGCTTCTATCCTTCTCTCCCCAGACGCGAGCGAATGCCTCGTGCGCCGCTGTGCCTTTTTCGGCGGTTGGAGCGGGAGCTTGTGGAATTTTCAGAATGCTTTGATAGATAAATTCGCTCGGGCACTTCAAAAAGTGATTGAGCGCGGTTACCGAGAGTCCAGATTTTAGCAGTGTCGTCTTTGCAAGGCCAATGATTTTTTGGTCCCGATGAGAGAAAATCCCTCCACGAGCCCTTGGAGACACGGGCTTGGGGCTCCCCTTTATAAAAGGAGAATCGGAAGCGGATAGAGAGACGTTTGCAACACACTTTGGGTCGAGCTCATCAACAAACCGTAGCGGAGTCTCTGCTTTCCCTCCCGCCTCTTCCTCGGGTACGAGAATCACCGCGTGTTTTTTCGCGCGCGTGAGTGCCACGTAGAAAAGCCGGCGCGCGTCGCGGATGTCGTCATCTTCCCTTTTCTGCTTTTGATTGCAAATCGAAATTCATTTTGGGTCGTAGTATTTGCTCTCATTTCCATTCCTGTTTTTAAAATGCCCATGTTTTTAGTTCATTTTGTATTAGGAATTTTGCTGGCCAAACATTTTTTATTTTTTAAACAAAAGTACAGTCTCTTTTCGAAACCCCTAAAAATAGGGATCCTTGCACTGGGGGCCTTGCTTTACACATATCGGTTTTCAGTTCACCCCTATTTTCCGCACCTCATAAATGAAAATCGGATTTGGTATATCACAGGGCTTGCCTCAATGATTCTGATTTTTATGGGACTGTATTCGATGACGATTCAAAAAATTCTACTCCACCCTGTGCTCATTTTCTTAGGAAAAATTTCTTATAGTGTTTATTTGATTCATTTTGTTATTTTATTGAGTTTTACAACTCGTTTTATGTCTTTGCTCCACGGAATGGGGATTCAGGATGAAAATGGGATTCGTTTTTTAGGCTTTATTTTTTTAACGGCGTTCACAGTGCTCTTTTCTACACTCAGTTATTATGGGATAGAGAAACCCTGCATTCAGCTTGGCAAACGGATTCTGATCTGGCACGATAAGGGGTCATGGCTCCCGCAAATTTAAAAACATATAAAATAGGTTCAGCTTTGTTTCGAGAAAGCGACCCCTCTCGCAGTATTTTTATTATTAAAAAAGGGACTGTGGCCATTCGAAAAACAAAGGGATCTGCTTTTGTCGAGATCGCCCGAGTTTATCCAAACGAAGTATTGGGAGAGCTCTCTTTTTTTGATCGATTGCCTCGTAGTGCAGGTGCGGTGGCCGTAACTGATGTCGAAGCCATGGAGATTACGTTTGAGTCTTTAGATAAAATCTATGCTGCTGTTCCAGATTACATGAAGACGATTATTGCCTCTTTGGCAGATCGACTGCGCAAAGCCAATGACACCATTCGAAGACTTCAAAAAAACATTGTTCCAGGAGAGACAGTTCCAGATCCAGCAGAGGCTGCAAAGCCCACAGATGCTGCCACAGATCCAGACGTGGCTCAAGCACAAGCAGCTAAAGTAGAGACCCCTAAGAAAAAGTAGAGTTTTCCATGCTCAATGTCGTTCTTATTGAACCCGAAATCCCACAAAACACAGGCTCTATTGGCAGGCTTTGTTTGGCTGTTGGAGCGACATTACACTTAGTGGAACCGCTAGGGTTTGAAATCACGGATACTCGATTGCGCAGGGCGGGGTTAGATTATTGGGAGCACCTCAAAGTGATCAGGCACTCCAGTATAAAAAGGTTTTTCGAAGTTTTACCCCCTGTAGCCCCGAAAGTATTTTTTTCAAAAAAAGTAGAGCGTCTTTACTATGAGCATGTTTACTTGCCAGGGACTTACTTGATTTTTGGGAAAGAAACAGCAGGGCTATCCGACGAAATTTTACAAGAGTTCGCCAGTGAGAGTGTAAAAATCCCCATTTTTGATCCACGGGTGAGGTCGCTTAATCTTGCCAATGCTGTGAGCATTGGCGTATACGAGGCTGTGAGGCAACTATCGACCTCTATTTCCCCAAATTTTGTGGTGTAAATGCATGGGGAAAAAGCTCAGAGAAAGGAAAAGATTTTATTTCGCCCTTCAGGGTGCTGATATGAATCCGCGCTTCGGGGCCAAATTCTGCAATCACTTGCCGACAAAGTCCACAGGGAGGCCAGGCAGGATCGGCATCTGTCACGACCAAAATTTCCGAAATTTTAATCTTTCCTAACTTTGAAACCGCATTTTGAATGGCTACTCTCTCTGCACATTGGGTCGCACCATACGAGGAATTTTCCACATTGCATCCTACAAAAATTTCTCCCCCCGAAGTGAGCAAGGCGGCTCCCACCTTATGACCACTGTAGGGACAGTAGGCATTTTCTCTAGCGGCTTTTGCTTGCTGAAAGAGTTGTTCTGTAGAATTTTTCATAGGGACCTTTGTGGACGCCCTTGTGGACGGTGGACGAGTTCAGGAATGGCATGCTCTAAAAGTTTGCTCAGCTTCTGAGCGCCAATCTTAGAATTCTCTAAGACTTCTTGGTGGGACAATTTTTTCAAAGTCATTCCAGCTGCCAGGTTCGTAATGCAACTAAAACCCACCACTCGCACTCCCAAGTGGTTCGCTGCAATGCTCTCTGGCACGGTAGACATTCCCACAGCATCTGCTCCAAGAGTCCTCATCATTTTTACTTCGGCTGGAGTTTCGTAGGTGGGGCCCAGCAATCCAGCATAAACCCCTTTTTGAATTTTAATTCCGAGATCAAAAGCGACTTTTTGAATTTTTTCTACACACGATCTGTTATAGGCCTCAGAGAGGTCTGGAAATCTGGGTCCCAGTTCAGTGACATGGATGCCCTTGAGGGGATTATCTCCCATCAGGTTGAGATGGTCCTCTATAAGCATGAGATCCCCTGCTTGGAGGTTGGGATTTACTCCCCCTGCAGCATTGGTTAAAACTAAAGTTTGGATTCCGAGTCCACATAAAGTGCGAGTGGGAAAAACTACTTCTTCGATCGGATAGCCTTCATAGAGGTGAAAACGACCTTGCAAAAAAACGCTGGCAACCCCATAAAAGCTCCCTAAAGTCATCTTTCCAGAATGTCCCTCAACAGAAGTCCCATGAAAGTGGGGGATGTCTTCGTAGGGGATATGGATCGGGTTTTGAATGTGATCAGCCAAGGATCCAAGCCCAGAACCTAAGATCACCCCAATCTCAGGTTCTATCGAGGCCTTCTGTTTAATGCTATCTACAGCCTCCTTAATTTTTTGATAAATGGGATTTTGAGTCATTGCGTTTAAATCAACCACGACCCCCTTGACTTTGTCAAATCATTCTGGCAACTTACCGGCACCTATGTATGCAGTGATAGAAACAGGTGGCAAGCAGTACCGAGTTCAACCCGGAGATTTCATTGAAATTGAAAAACTCGAAGGTGAGCCCGGTACCCAAGTGATTTTTAAACAAGTTCTCCTGGTGAGCAAATCCAGTGAGCAAGGTTCACAGATTATGCTGGGAAAACCTTATCTAACAGGGGCTCAAGCCGTAGGAGAAATTGTTGGACAGGGCAGAGGGAAAAAAATCCTCACCATAAAAATCAAGCGACGTAAACAATACCGTCGTACCCAGGGCCATCGACAATATCAAACCCAACTTTTGGTGACAGGCCTTGACAACGGAAATGGCGAAAAATTAGAGCTCTCAGAACATGACAAAAAAGTAAAACTAGGAAGTTTCCATACCAATTTAAAGCCCAAAGGTCCTGCTATGTCTATTCCGCTGTCAGTTTTGAAAGGGCAAAAAAAACTTCAGGCAATGGAAAAAATAGCATAATGCAAGAGGGATTTTAACAATGGCTCATAAAAAAGCGGGCGGCAGTTCTAGAAACGGTAGAGATAGCAATCCTAAAATGCGTGGAGTCAAACGCTATGGCGGGCAACTTGTCAATGCTGGCGAAATTTTAGTCCGGCAAGTCGGCACCCAGTTTCATCCTGGCAGAAATGTCGGCCTAGGCCGTGACTTTACTCTGTACTCTATGATTCTTGGGACCGTAAAGTTTGAAAAATACTCTCGAGATCGTAAGCAAGTGTCAGTGTATCCTACGGCGATTGCTGCCTAAGAGATCTACTTTACATCCGTTTGGGATAGCGGAGTTCTTCGATTTCCATTTCTGTTTTGCATTGAATACAAAGAGTAGTGGATGGATTTGCTTTCATGCGAGCTTCAGTAATTTCCTCGTCACAGCGCTCGCACTGACCAAAGTTGCCTTGGTCCATTCGTTTCAAAGCCCCGTCAATTTGAGCTAAAATAATGTGATTGCGGTTCTTGATTTGAACCACTAAACTTTTTCCTGTATCTGCACTCGCTTGATCAACAGAGTCTGAGTAAAAAGATTCTTCATTATTGATGAGCTCATTTGTAGTAATATGAAGGTCTTGAGCCAGTGCATTTCGGCGTGTAAGAAGGTCTCTTTTGAAGCGTTCAATTTTTTCTTTTCTGAGTGGCATAAGCGTTTGGACGATATAGCAAACTTATATGCTTGGCGAAAGAGAATAATGGGAATTGTTATAATAAGGGGGTAGGGCATGTTGGATAAGAGTAAATTATTAATTATTTCAGCTAGTTATACTTTATTTCAATGCAGTGTTGTGTGTTTTTCGTCGGACTTTCAGTCTCCAAGATCCATTGGGCTTGGCGGGTCAGGTCATGCGGCGCCATTGCTGAATGACTCTATTTTTCTCAATCCCTCATTTGCATCTTTTTTACCCACCTATAGTTTTGGAGCTAATTATTTAGCTTTTTCAAATCCGGATGCTACTTCGAACGGGAAGTACTTAAACTTTTCGGTACAAGATGGACGCTCTGAGTTATTCCAGGCTGGGGCCGCCTATACCCAAAGAGTGGATGGAACATTTATTCATATTGGAGCTTCGAAATCTTTTGTCCATCGCTTTGGGTTTGGACTTGGAGGGAAATTCTTTTTTAATCATAAAACTTTTGCAGCAGGTCGGGATGCCAATATTTCTACAACAGCTATAGTCAGCGAGTGGCTCCAAGCAGCTGCTATTTTAGACAATGTTTTTGAAACACAAGAGGGCCTCAATAGGGGACTTTATCGGGAAATGATTCTAGGACTAAAATTTAATATCAATTCTATATTGATGGTTTACTTAGATCCTCACTACACACCCTCTCTTCCCATTCCAGAAAGAAAAGGATTTGAAGCGGGAGTGGAGTTTGTGTTCATGTCCGATTTGTACCTGAGGTTAGGTTATTATAAAAATGCTACGATTGCGTACGAAGCAACACGCGGTCGAGGATTTGGGGCCGGTGTAGGATTTGTCGCTCCTCGATTGTCGATTGACTACGGATTTTCGAGAGTTTTGGAGCCTGCTTTAGCCACAGCACACACGATTGGCGCAACCGTTTATTTTTAGAGAGGACCTATGTCAAATCAAGTCAAAAAAGCGGTCATCCCCGCAGCAGGTCTTGGGACGCGGTTTTTGCCAGCCACCAAAGCCATTCCAAAAGAAATGATCCCCATTGTGGATATCCCCATGATCCAATACATTGTCGAAGAGGCCGTAAGAGCGGGTATCAAAGACATTGTGCTCATTACGGCTCGCCACAAAGAAGCGATCGAAAATCACTTTGATTTTAATTATGAACTCGAAGACACGTTGGATAAAAAACAAAAAAAAGACCTGGCCGAAATTTCTCGAGACATTGGTCGGAGATGCAACCTCATCTCGATTCGGCAAAAAACTCCGATGGGATTGGGACATGCCGTTTTGTGCGCAGAACCAGTGATCGGAAATGAACCTTTTGCTGTTTTGCTTGGCGATGATCTCATCGACTCCAAAGTTCCCTGCACAAAACAGTTGCTCGAAATTTACGAAAAAGAAAAAGCCTCTGTGGTTGGAGTGATGGAAATTTCGAAGGCTGACACATCCAAGTATGGGATCGTAGGTGGAAAAATGCTCAATCCAAAATTGATGGAAGTCAGTCACCTCGTCGAAAAGCCCGCATCCAAAGATGCGCCTTCTTGCTGGGCCATCCCAGGGCGCTACATTCTAAGTGCAAGTATATTTAAATACCTCAAAGAGACAAAACCAGGAAAAGGCGGCGAAATACAACTCACCGATGGGTTGCAAAAAATGGCCACTCAAGAGCGGCTCTTAGCTTATGCCTTCGAAGGCACACGCTATGACACCGGTGATCGATTGGGATTTATTGATGCGACTCTCTCCTTTGCTCTGCGACGACCGGAACTTGCAGATGGTGTAAAGGCACTTTTGAGGAAGTATAGTGACAGGATTTAGTTAGGTTTTTTAGTGAGGCGAAGTAAACCCGAAATAATTATTTTAAAAAACTTACTCAAACTGTGTTACTCATGTGATCAGAGAAATGAAACTCCCACTATTAGCCCTATTCTTTTTGTCCGGATGGGCTTACGCCTACATCCCACCTACAGAGTTTATTTTAAACTCCCTCGCCAAGAAGCATGTAGGTCCAATGGGGGTGCTCGTCAAAAGTAAACTCACCTTTTTTAGCGAGGGTAAACCCGACAAGGGTGAGTATCAAGAAATTGTTTTTGTAAATTTTCAAAACAAAACAGCATCTTATCATGTCAAAAACAATGTGAGCGAAGACGTATTTTTAAAAGAGCTCCGTTATTCTGAGCTCCATTTGCTTTTATTCGAAGGAAATGCCGTGCACCTGACCAAAGGATTGCAATTTGTCCCTCTGGATCGCTCTTGGCTCTCCCGCTACAAAAGCACTGTGGCATGGGTTTTTGGAGATAAAAAAGGACCGACTCCACAACTTTGGATTGAAAAAGATCGGTTTTTGCCACTCCAGCTTTTATTTCAAAAAGAGAGCCATTTTTATGCCTTACAGTTTAATGGCTTTGGATTTTATAAAGAGTTTCCCTACCCTAAAACGATAACCCTAATGACCTATAAAAATAAACCAGAAGGTGAAATTTTTTGTCAGTTAGAAATGAATGATTTTTATGTCTTTCAAGAGCAAAAAGAATTTAAGGAGTGGAAAATAAAAATGAGTCCTCCGCCACCACCAAAAGGGGGAGGCCCTAAGCTAGAAAATCAAGGACTCAAAACTTATTACGAAAAAATATTAGAGTGAGCACACTTCATCCTCATTTTTTATCTGTGGCAGTGCCCAGACCCGTTCAAAAATTATTTACTTACCTTGTGCCAGATGCCCTCTTAGATCAAATCAAAGTAGGTGGAGTGGTCAAGGTCCCCTTTGGGCGATCCACGACTCATGCTTTTATAGTGGAACCTCCTAGGCCAACCTCAGATTTAGATCCTCACTCGATCAAAGAGATTTTAGAGGTCGGCACCCAAGGGGTCTTAATTCCAAAAGATGTATTAGAGTTGTGCCGCTTTGCGCAAGAGTTTTACTGTGTTTCTTTGGGCGAAGTCTTGTGCAATGCGCTGCCTTTGTCTTTTTTGAAAGAAAAAAAACCGCGTGCCTCTGCACCAGTGCCAGCCTTATCGGGCTTTGATGTTGCTCAAAAAATCTATACACTCACCGATCCTCAAAAAGAAGCGTTAAAAACCCTAGAAGCCTCCGCCTCAAAAGTTGGACTTTTGCATGGAGTGACAGGAAGTGGAAAAACTGAAATTTATATTGAGCTTGCGAGAAAAACACTTCAAGCAGGAAAAGGTGTTCTCATCTTAGTTCCAGAAATTGCACTGACCTCTCAGCTCCATGAACGCTTCGAAGCAGGGTTGGGTAAAAAAGTTGGGCTTTGGCATTCGGCTCTTTCGGAGGGTCACAGACAAGCGCAGGTGAGAGAGTTGCGAGAAGGGCGTCTCCAAGTTTTAGTGGGTGCTCGTTCGGCAGTTTTTGCTCCTATCCAAAATTTGGGGCTTATTGTTGTTGACGAAGAACACGACTCTTCTTACAAACAAGAAGATCGCGTCAGATACCATGCCCGAGATTTGGCGATTGTCAGGGGAAAAATCACAAACTCTAAAGTCATTTTAGGCTCTGCCACTCCAAGCCTAGAGACAAGGGAGAGAGTCCAAGAAAATAAATATACCTGTGCACGATTGACTCAAAGGATAAGCCAAGCAGGCGTGCCACAAATCGAAGTGGTGAGGCTTACCCCAGAAAACCTTGTTCCCAATATTCAAGCTGCACTCTCTCAGGAGACACTCAAAGCAATTCAAGACACGGTCAGCTTAGGCAATCAGGTGCTGATTTATCTCAACCGTAGAGGATTTGCTTCGTGTATTGTTTGCCAAGATTGTGGCGAAGTCCCGCAGTGTAAAAACTGCTCTGTCTCTCTCACTTTTTATAAGAAAAAAAATGCGCTCCAATGTCATTGCTGCGGGTATTTCGTTCGTACCCCCGAGACGTGCAAAAAATGCCAGAGTGCACGGTTACGTTTATTGGGAGCAGGAACGGAGAGTTTAGAAGAAGAACTCCCCAAACTTGTCCCTGAAGCCAAAATTTTGAGACTCGATCGCGATCATGTCACGAGCCATACTCGACTTCGTAAAATTTTAGAGGATTTTAAGAACAATAAAGCTAACGTTCTCTTAGGTACACAGATGTTAGTCAAGGGGCATGATTTTCCACAGGTGACTTTAGTGGTGGTTGTCATTGCCGATGCCCTTTTTAGATGGCCAGATTTTAGAGCGCCGGAGCGAGCGTTTCAAATTTTAACTCAAGTGTCTGGAAGAGCGGGTCGAGGAGAGAAGCCAGGGCGTGTGATCATACAAACCTATGACGAATCTCACCCTCTGATGCAGACGATTTTGGGAAATCAAAAAGAAGAAGTTTTTTTAGCGCACGAGAGAGAGCTTCGACAAGAGCTCGGTTACCCCCCCTTTGGGAGAATTGCAAAATTTCGAATGGAAGGCAAAAAAAAAGAAGATGTCATAAAAAAAATTGAAACCATTGCTCTTTTGTTAAAAAACGACAAAAAACTCACTCTTTTAGGGCCAAGTGAGGCTTTTTTAGAACGTGCAAAGGGAGTCTTTCGCTGGGATTTGCTCATTAAAGCTTCTACGATTCAAGATTTAAGGCAGGCTATTCAAAAAAGCCTGCACTACTGCCAGGAGAAAAAGTGGTCCTATCTTGTAGATATGGATCCTTACAGTGTATAGTTGGGTGAGGGGGAGTGATGACTGAAGTCAAAGAGTCCAAAAGGCCTCGCTCAAAGATCCAAGCATCAATCGAAAAGGCACGCCAAGATCAGCGTCTGGATGTTTTTAGAAAACGTATTGACCACGTCAAGCAAGGACTCAAAGCGTTCGAAGCCAATAAAAATGCAGACGCGATCAAATTTTTTACAACTTATTTGAAAATTTTAGAAGACTGGAAAGATGTTTCTCCAGGAGGACTTAATCCAAGCTATTTTAATTTAAAAAAAGAAGTGCCAGAGATTTTGCTCATCAATGCAGTGTATTGGACACTCACTAAAATTTATGACAAGTCACAATCCGCCACAGGGAAAGAATTTTTTCAGTGCTTAGAAAAATTTCTAGTTTTTTCAAAAGGGATGTCCCACCAAAAACTTTCTGCAGAGCATATTCGGATTTACATCAATCAAGAAAAACCGATGCACAAGGACGCTCTAAAAAATGCATACAAATTGATTGGTGGAGGAGGTTGTTTCATCGCCTCGTCGCTACTGGATGTGACCGATGAGAAAACTTTTTTAAAATTAAGAAAATTTAAGGCTGATGTTTTGGAAAAAAATGAAACCGGGAAATTATTCATCAAATGTTATTATTATGTTGGGCCCCCTGTGGCTTTTCTCTTAGATCGCCTGCCGTTGCCGTTTCGCAAAGCGTGCGGGAAGAGTTTGGATATTGTGGCGAGGGTGCTAATGCAATAAAGTCCCAATCCGAGTGGGTCTAAAAATATACTGTGTGTCGGTAAAGCTAATCCACATCGAGAGCCAAATGAAAATCGCGCGCCCTTTTACATTTTTCATCGGAACAAATCCCCAAAAGCGACTGTCATTAGAAAAATCCCGGTTGTCACCCATCACAAATAAGCTATCCTCTGGAACAGTGATGGGGCCATAGTTTTCGCCAATAGGATTATTTTTATCAAGCATCATCAAATGATCTTTTTTATCTAAGTGCTCCAAGAAAATATCCAGGTGGTTTTTTCCGTATTTAGGATCATCTAAAGTTTTAAAAATTTCTTCGCTCTGTGTCTGTGGAATACCGTCTCTCGAAATCGGAGCATTGTTGATAAAAAGGACTTTATTTCTAAGCTCTACAATGTCACCCGGCACGCCCACCGTGCGCTTGATATAATAGAGGCTTTCGTCTTTGGGATAAATAAAAACGACAATATCTCCTCTTTTTGGGGGATCCCGCTTTATGAGGTAAATGGGATCATGCCCAAACCAATCCGAAAAGGGGACCTTAAATCCATAGGCAAATTTATTGACGAATATATGGTCTCCCACCAAGAGGGTCGGGATCATTGAACCCGATGGGATTTTGAAGGCTTCGACGATACTCGAACGAATCATAAATACCACTATGAGCGCGAGCCCCAGAGAGACAACGTTTTCAATTATCCATTGCTTCGTCGTTTTTTGCTTGGTTTGAGTCATACTGCTGCTATACCCTGGAATTACAAAGAGCGGTAGAGTAAAAATAGCATGAAGACATTGGATTGGTATATTACGTCTAGTTTTTTAAAAAATTTAGGGTTGACTCTCTTTATCGTTACAACGATTTTTTTTGTTCAAGGTCTGATTGGCGAATTGCTAGATAGAGAATTTCTTTCGTCCCAGGTTCTTTTTCATCATACACTCCTATTGCCTCAGATTACAGTACAGATGACACCCCCAGCCGTTCTTCTGGCCTGTGTATTAACACTCTCGTCTTTTAATCGAGCGAGTGAGCTTGTGGCCTTTTATTCTCTGGGTATTAGCTTAATGCGCATTTGTACTGTTATTTTAACTCTAGTCTTTATGATCTGTTGTGTTAGTTTGGTTTTTCAAGATCGAGTTTTGCCTTATTTTTTTAAAAAAAGGACCACTTACTATTGGAAAGAAATGAAGCAGAGGTCTGATTTTTACTTAGATATCAAACAAGATAAAATCTGGTATCGAACTCAAAATCTTATTTATAATTTAAAAAGTTTTGATTCTCGAACCCAGACGATTTACGGAATGTCCGTTTATACCTTCGATAAGGAGTTTAATTTAGTTCAAGTCGTAGAGGCCAAGAAGGCTCTTTATACCCCTCAAGGTTGGCGTTTTATAGACGGAAGTGTGACCCTTTTTTCAAAAGTGGATCCCTTTCCACTGGCCCAGAGCTTTAAAGAAAAGGAACTTGTCATTTCTCAGACTCCCAAAGACTTTCAAGAAATTGAAAAGGAAATAGAGGGGCTTCGGTTAAAAGAACTTCACCGCTATATTCAAAAAATCAAAGCTGCGGGTGCTGACACAAAAAGCTACGAAGTCAAACTGCAATCAAAAATGAGTCTAAGTTTTATCTCTTTGATCATGTGTATTTTAGGAATTCCCTTTGCTGTCGGTTCTACGCGCAAAGGAGGATTTGCAAAAGACTTTGGTTTTTGTCTTTTTCTCACTTTTTTTTATTGGCTTTTTTACTCCATTGGATTATCGCTGGGTGAAAATGGTACTCTTTCGCCTTGGTTTGGGGCCTGGTTACCCAGTGCTGTTTTTTTGGCATTGGCACTTGTGTTACTTGGAAAGAGAAAGATTTTGGCTTAAAGATGGCAAAATTAAAAATATTTACTTTTCCTGACCCTATTTTGTCGCAAAAAGCTTTGCCGATTGCACACATTGACAAATCTTTCCAGCAGTTGGCCGAGGACATGCTCGAAACGATGTATGATGCCCCTGGCGTTGGACTTGCAGCCAATCAAGTGGGAGTTTTACAAAGGATTCTAGTCATTGACACCGAGTATGATTTTGAAGAGCTCCCCGAAGGGTCTTCTGCGCCTTCCGTAATAAAAAATAAAAAACCAAGAGTGATTCTTAATCCTCAAATTATTTCTTGCGAAGGCTCCATTTCTTTTAGCGAAGGCTGTCTTTCCGTTCCTGAATTTACTGCAGAAGTCGATCGTTCAGAAAAATTAAAACTCCAATATCAAGACTTGGATGGAGTGACTCAGACTTTGAGTGCGGATGGACTTTTGGCTGTTGCGATCCAACATGAAATAGACCACTTAGATGGAAAGCTTTTTATTGATCGCCTGAGTCCTATTAAGAAAGAAATCGTCAAAAAAAGATTAAAAAAAGAGAGATTGGAACGAGAAAGTAGCGGTATCAGTGCAATCTTTCGAAAAAAAGAAAAAGGATTTTAAACCATGCTACGAACTTTGTTCATGGGCACTCCTGATTTTGCAGTTCCAAGTTTGATCGCGCTCACCCAGTGTTCTCATGTCGTAGGGGTTTGCACTCAGCCGGATCGCCCCTCAGGCAGGGGGCTCAAATTGCACCCCAGTGCTGTGAAAAAAAAAGCCCTAGAACTTGGGCTGCCTCTTTTTGAAAAGTTAGATAAATTAAATCTGGATGTCATTGTGGTTGTGGCCTATGGAGAAATTTTGAAAAAAAATATTCTGGAATTACCTCCTTTGGGATGCATCAACGTCCATGCTTCGCTTTTGCCTCGTTGGAGAGGAGCGGCTCCTATTGCCTGGGCTCTTTTGTCTGGAGATCGAGAGACAGGAGTGACCACGCAAAGAATCGTACAAAAATTAGATGCAGGGGATATTTTATTGCAATCTAAAACTGCCATTTTGCCCCAAGATAATGTCCAAACGCTTCACCATCGTTTGAGCACGATGGGAGCTACTCTTTTGGTAGAAACACTGCAAAAGTTAAAAGCCGGCTCTCTTGCCCCACAATCGCAGTTAGAATCTCTGGTGACTTATGCACCTAAATTGACTAAAAAAATGGAAGGTTTAGATTTGTCACAGACCGCAGAGTCGTTAGAACGGCGTGTGCGCGCGCTCAATCCATGGCCTGGGACAAGCATTGAGGTTCGAGGGATAAAATTAAAAATCCTAGATGTGAGTCTCAAAAAAGATTTGCTGGGTTTCGAAGGTTACCTCTACGAAAAAGCAGGCATGCTTTTGCTTGGAGCCAAAGAGGGGTCGCTTGAATTAAAAAAAATACAGTGGGAGGGGAAAAAAGAGACCGGCACCGAGGCGTTTTTGAATGGCTTAAAAGGGCGTGGCGAGAGTTTGCCAATTGAGATAAACTCCCCACACTCATGAGAGCACTCATTGCACCTTCTTTATTGTCAGCTGATTTTTCTTGTTTGGGCCAAGAACTGTGTTCGGTTCAAAAGGCAGGGGCAGATTGGATTCATCTGGATATTATGGATGGACATTTTGTGCCTAATTTGACGATTGGTCCGGCTGTTGTCAAAGCTCTCAGACCTCTGACAAAGCTCCCTTTGGATTGTCACTTGATGGTGAGTCGACCACAAGATTGGATTGTGCCTTTTGCACAATCGGGTGCTGATATCATTACAATTCATGCCGAAGCTACTTTACATTTGGATCGCTTGCTCAATCAAATTGTGGAACTTGGCTGTAAAGCGGGAGTGTCAATCAACCCCAGCACGCCTCTGAGCACTATTGAGGCTATCTTAGATACAGTCGATTTAGTGCTCATCATGAGTGTGAACCCTGGATTTGGTGGGCAAAAATTTATCAAAAGTTCTCTGAAAAAAGTGGAGGATTTGGTGAAATTGCGTAGAAAGAAAAAATTTTTGATCGAGATCGACGGAGGGATCAATCGAGACACCATTGGCTTATCGGCTCGCGCGGGTTGTGATGTATTTGTCGCAGGGTCTGCGGTTTTTTCAGAAAAACCGTATAAAAAAGCAATTCAGAAGTTGAGAGAGGCAGCATGCAAACATTAGAAATCGGATCTGAGCCTTTGTCGTCGCAAGACGTTTCGGAAGTTGTTTTTAAAAGCAGAAAAGTTTGCCTATCCAAAATAGCAGAAAAAAAAGTTTTAGAATCCCATACTTTTCTTCTCAGCGAGATGACCCAAGGTAAGGTGATTTATGGAGTCAATACGGGTTTTGGACAATTGGCAAATGTAAAAATCCCAGACCATCAAATTGTAGAGTTGCAGACAAACCTGCTTCGTTCTCATGCTGTAGGAGTCGGGTCTTATTTGGAGGACTCTTATGTAAGAGCGATTTTACTCCTGAGGGCCAATACACTTGCTCAAGGATATTCGGGTGTGAGGGTGGAAGTGGTAGAAAAACTGTTGGAACTCCTCAATCATGGAGTGTGCCCTCTTATTCCAGAACAAGGTTCGGTGGGAGCCAGTGGGGATCTTGCGCCTTTGGCACATTTAGCACTTGTGCTCATTGGAGAAGGTAGAGCGAGAATAAATTCTGAAGTCATGAGTGGTGCTCAGGCACTCAAAAAAATAGACTTACAGCCTCTTACTTTGGGCCCCAAGGAGGGCTTAGCGTTAGTCAACGGCACTCAATTTATGACAGCGCTTGGGATTTTAAATTTAATTCAGGCAGAATATTTGTGTGATTTGGCAGATCTCACAGGTGCCATGAGTTTAGAGGCAATGCGAGGCAGTATTGGACCTTTCGAAAAAAATATCCATCTCCTCAAACCACATCCAGGCCAACTGCTCTCAGCTGAGAGACTGTGGAAGATTTTAGGGGCTGGCGAAAAAAGTGAAATTGCAAAATCTCACACACATTGCAGCAAGGTCCAAGATCCTTATAGTCTTCGCTGCATGCCACAGGTGCATGGTGCATGTCGGGATGCTTTGACCTTTGTACGCAGTGTTTTGTTGCGAGAATTAAATTCAGTCACAGATAATCCTCTCATTTTTGCGAGTGAGAAAAAAATTCTAAGTGGCGGAAATTTTCATGGTGAGGGAGTGGCTATGGCGCTTGACATGCTGTCGGTTGCGAGCGCTGAGATTGCCAGCATCTCTGAGCAGCGGATCGAAAAACTCATGAACCCTGCGACCTCCGAACTCCCTGCTTTTCTGATTAAGGAGGGAGGATTAAACAGTGGGTTTATGATTGTCCAAGTCGCAGCTGCCAGTCTTGTGTCAGAAAATAAAACCTTGTGCCACCCAGCCAGCGTAGATTCGATTGCGACATCGGCCGATAAGGAAGACCATGTCAGCATGGGTGCTTGGGCTGCCCGGAAGTCATTGCGCGTAGTGGAGAATACCAGAAGAGTGCTTGCGATGGAGCTTTTGTGTGCAGCACAGGGACTGGACTTGCTTCGACCTCTAAAATCTACTGATACTATAGAAAAATTACACGCCCAGGTTCGCAAAGCTGCTCCCTACATCGAGCGAGATCTATCTATGCATGATGCTCTGAGAGAGTTGGAGAGGATGATTACGGAGAGAGAGTTTTATTTATAGGTTCTTAGCGGCTTAGTGTAGAGTAGATTTTTTTAAGTTTTATGTCGTAAGTTAATAAGTCGCAATGCGTAGCAAGGCTGCTTGCAATCAGTTGGATATCCACCCAGCTGAGTCCCTTTCCATAAAGAGATCTCATTTCGATAAAATCTAGGACCTCGTTTGGATTAATTTCGATGGCTCTGGGGATCTGTTTGAGATCCCCTAAAATGCGAACTCTGTTTTTTAGTTGACCCGCCGCAATTTCTCCTAAAATTGAGGAATGAATCAAAATTTCTTTTCTCTCTAATAAAGCGATCACATTTGTGTCAGGAGCACGAAAATGCCCAATCCAAGCCGAACTGTCTACTAAGGTCATCATGTGAATGGTTATTTTCTTCTCGGAGCTGCTCTTGCTTTAGAGTCAGATCCACCCAAAGCAATGAGTCTTTTGTAGGCAGCAGTCCTGATGAGCTCTTCTAGGCCTTGATGGATCAGAGCTGTTTTTTCTTTAATTCCAGTGACTTCCATCGCTATTTTTATCAGTTCGTCTTTTAGATTGAGGGTTGTTTTCATTTTTAGATTCTCACGTTCAGCTGAGAGTTTGGGGTCTCATGCATACATATAAAAGTACAACATTGATATGTATTAGTCAATGGCTAACTGATACAGACTGACTATTTTATTCTCTGACTCTCACTAAGCAATGTGAGTTCACCCCACCCTGTGCTTTGATTCCAGGGTAAACTGAGGTAATAGGCAGGGCCTTTATCGCCTGTGATTGGATCCAGAGCGCGCACTTCTTTTTTACTCAGAAGTGGCTTTAGAAAAATTCCGATACTGTTAATAAATGGAGCGCCTTGAGAATGTGCTTCGCTGAGTAAAAAACTTGTTTCCTGAAAATCTCGTCGTGCATAATAATCTTGTTTTATTGAAAAA
>CAZBEI010000065.1:0-66762 GCA_964490895.1 uncultured Bdellovibrio sp.
CCCACACCTTCTTTTTCTACGGTTGAAAATAATTTTCTACCGCAAATTTCGCTTGATCTAAAAAGATCCTTTTGAAAGCTGACAAATTATTTTGTTCATAAAACAAGACGATTGCTTTTTTGTATTCTGTTTCATTCACACCTCTGAAAGACAACGGAAAAGAGCTTTAGACATCCGTTAGACATCCAAAAAATTAAAATTTTAGTAGTATTATTTAGTTTTTTATACTATTTAAAACTACAAAGAGGTGAGTCACTATGGGTTTGCCCCAAACAGTACGTTTTGATGATGATTTAGAGAAGAGAGTGATAAAATACTTCGTTCACAATAAGATAACAGTCCCCCCGCTTGTAAGACTTGCTCTAGAGAAATTTATTTCGGAGCCTCAGACGTTAACTTTTATGCCAACAGAAAAAAGAGCTGATCAAGTCAAGCCAAAGTCTGTGCATAAGGGGTAAGGGGTTTGACAGGAACGAGGATTTAAATTGATTTTGAAAACAGCCACTTATGGAGAAACTTTTTAAGTTGACAGCCAGTAGCTTATAAACTACAATCTATGTTAGAGACGCAACTGAAAGAAATTGAGATTTATCAAACGGGAGATGGCAAGAAGCCATTTTTAGAGTGGCTAGAGGGCCTAAGAGACGTACAGGGTAGAGCCAAGATTTGCTCTGTGGAGGGGATAAGAGCACACAGGCAAAAGATATTAAATTAGCCCAGCATTATTGGGAAGATTATAGGAGTCAACATGGTTTATAAAAAGAAAATGACTGCTAATTATCAAGAAGCGTTGATTGGATCTCTTAAAGATCCACAAGAAGCATTGGCATATTTAAATGCTGCTCTAGAAGAAAATGATATGCCCGAAGTATTTTTGCTTGCTCTTCGAAATGTAGCAGAAGCACATAATATCAGAAAACTTTCAGAGGAAACAAAGCTCAATCGGGAAAGTCTCTATAAACTCCTTTCGAAAAAAGGAAACCCAGAGTTAAGAAGCCTTTATCCTATTTTAAATGCGCTCGGTTTAAAGCTAGCTGTAGAATTAAAAGCGATCTAATCCATATTAGAAAAGAGTGTTTGAGCATGTTGCAAAGGAAAATGAAAATACCTGGCAAATCAAAACAGGGGCTTGACGGGCCTCAACCATATCCTCTTCTTGAACGAAGCTCCTCAGAATATGGGGGAAGCGTGATCAGTCTTGTATCCTCCGTGGGGTGACCAATAGTAAAATGATAGAGACTCTGGAATCCCTTATTTTTTAGCCCCAATATATCATGTACAGGATTATCGAAAAAACACCCAATCCCAGTGGCTCGAATCCCAACTACCTCGGCATCAAGATAAAGGACTTGGCCTACAAGCCCGCTCTCCCAAAACAAACGAGGATAAAACCAGGGCCCATTTTCACGAATCGGTTTCTCATACTGGGTAATCATACCCAGACTAAAACAACCATCACTAGCAATATCCTGTGCGCAAGACACCGCTTTTGCGGCCTCGCGCACATCACTACTCAAAAGAGAAAAAAGTGGGAGGTTATCAGGACAACCGTCTGGTTTACTCCAAGAAAATTCGGGACGAGAGTTTTCTTTAAAATACGGCATGTGACTGAGATTTCGAAAGAAGAAATAGAGCCCTGGTTTCAATCCCTCAACGCGATGAATGAAAATGAGAAAATTAACTTTAGGTTCCCAATCAAACACTTCAAAGGGAACTCTTCCTCTTGCAGGCAGTGTATTTTCTAGTATGGAATAGAAATTATTTGAGCTCATTGTTCCAACTCCATCAAAGGCAATGGCACTACGCCTTTGATGAATCATTTTTCTAATTGGAGGGTCCATACTCCTAACCTTTATTGTTCGTTCATCATACTTAATCTGTTCCAATTTCTGTTTTTCAAATGGCTTTTCTGTAAGTTCTGACATCTTTTCTACCCATTGCCAATTCACGTGTTCGGGACTGAGTTCATTTGGAGTCCCTTGCCACTCGAGTAAATCAAACGCATTAAAGAGTGATTGGCTTTCCAAAATAGTATTGGGAGGTTCGTTATATTTTGGAATAATGACAAGACAACAATCAGGATGTTCCCTGTCCGGTCCTGATTGGTTTCTAAGACCAAGCATAGATTCTAATTCCTTAGTTCCAATATGGGAGAGCAGTCGGGTCTCCCAACCCAAAACTGCAGCGGCAACGGTGACAGCTCCAATGGCGTGCCCTACGTCATGATGGCAATATCGAAAAGCACGCTCTCCGTATTTCCACGCTTCTCTCCAATAGATGGAAGTGAGTGCAATAAAAAAAGTATTTTCAGGAAGATCTCTAATCATTTCTTTCCAGATAGAATTTGAGAAGCGAGCTCGCACTTCGAGCATATGTTCCTTAGGTGCATAGTGTGCCACGATGGGGCCATCGCTCATCTCTTTGATTGGACCACAAATCAAATAGCCTTCGGTGGGATGAAGGTTTCCACTTGAGGGATTTACCCTCAAGGGCCAAGCAGAGTCTTGAAAACTTTTCCAAGCAGAAAGGCCAAGGCAATCCTGAAAGAGTTGTGAAATCGTATTAAAAGTGGGGCGGCAAACAATTGTTTCAGAACGGCTCAGGACTTCCTCATAGTTTGGACCTAAATCTTCTGAGCTTAATTTAAGAGGAATTTCTTTTGCCCCCTGATACCTTCGAAAGGGGTTTGGTTGATTGGCCCAATCTAAATAACCTGGGCCGGGGGAGGATCGGTGGAATTGGTGTTTACTGAGTTCATGGTACTCAAAAACTTCCTCAATTTGATTCATAGACCTTACATAACATTACAACTACTCCTCAGCCACCACTCTTCGTGCCCAACCGGACCTCAACTATTCTTATCTTGTTCCAATTCCAGCTGCGCGAAGTTCTTTCTCGCTTACAGTTCCAGCTTTACAGCAATCAAGAAGCTTTCCGTCCACGACCACAGCGGGGACTCTTGTAATGCCGTACTGCTTTGCCTTATCGTGGCACTCGTTGGTATCAGGTTTTAGCCTGGATGAAATTCAAAGCCTTCTCAACCTCCGAGTCCGCTCCGTAAAACGTTGTAACCAGGTCAGATTCAAAGCTGAGCAAAAACTAAAGGATGTTCAACAAAAGATGGTGCACCTAAAAAAATTGGAACGTACTCTCAAGAGTCTCGTTTCAGACTGTGAAAATCGCGTGGTCTCTGATTGTTGCCCGATTATTGAAAAGATGGAGGTTTAGAGATGGCTGAGCTGAGGCTTATCTACTTTGAGGGATGCCCGAATGCTGAAAGAGTGAGAAGGAGTTTGGAAGGTACGGGTTATAAGTTTGATGAGGTGATTTTTGGAACGACCACTGGTTCAGAGGGCGGATGCTCATTGGAGATTCCAACGACTCAAGAGATTCAAGCCAAGATAGTCGAGGCTGGTGTTAGGGAGACAAAGAAGGCAAAACTTCTTGCGCCAACAGGTTCCCTTGGTTCAATTATAACTGTCATTCTTTGCCCAGTTTGTAAACCCGCCATTGCGGCGCTCTTAGGATCAGTTGGTCTTGGTTTCGTTGTGAATGAATCAATCTTACAATCTGTTCTGGTTATATTCTTAGCTCTCACAATCGGCGGCCTGTTATGGTCTTTCTTGAAAGTACATCGCAATATCTGGCCTGTGATTCTTGGAGCAACAATGTCATTGGCGCTTTATCTGGGCCGCTATGTTTACTTTGGATATATGGAAAACAATGTTTTGACCTATGGAAGTATCGCTGGCCTCGTGGCAGTGAGCATTTGGAATTTCAGACTAAAAAAAAAAACACCTGTGGTTCGTGTACCAATACAGGTCCTTGAGTTGATTGGAGTAATGATGAGAAAAATTATTTTGACTTTATTGATGGCCATTCCTCTTCAGATTTTGGCAGAGAAGTCAAAAACAACTTTTCTCGTGGAGGGGATGACATGCGCATCATGCGCAGGATCGATTGAAAAATCAGTTAGGAAAGTTCCTGAAGTAGATTCGGTGAACATTTCGGTAAAAGCAGGAAAAGTCACTGTCGGGGAATCAAAATAGAAAGATGCGCCCGACCGATGGACCAAAGCGATTACGTCTCGGTTTTACTCTGACTTGACAGCAGGCTTGATAAGTCGAGTATTCTTAAGAAGCGCATGAAAGTTCAAATCCCATCCAATTCCGAAATACTTCGGTGGAAAAACTCTGTCGTCATCTAAAGAAACCACTTTTTCCTGACAAATTGTGGAGTCTCGTCGTATCAACGGACAACCTAGACATGTGGTTTTGCTCACGTTGGGGAATATCCTCGATCCCAATGTTCAGAAAATGCAAGGTCTCAAAAAATCCTGGGTTTGATCAAAAATTACAGGTAAATGTCAATTGACAGCCCAAAGCTCTTTCGAGGATATTTAACTTTACTTTTTGGATTCAATTATATAAAATAGATCCTATAAGTAAAAATATGAAGCTCAACAAATTGAAACAAAAAGGAAAAATGGTCTTTAATACTGAGGATGCACGAAAGATTGGAATTTCGCGACAACTCATTGCCCATTATCTCCATCAGGGATTGATTATACGACTTTCCCATGGTGTCTATCGTCTAGAAGGCACTGAGAGCATTGATTTTGAAGAACTGATTAAAGAGGTCCTAGCCGCTATTCCAAACTCCGTCATCGGTCTAAAAACGGCTCTAAGAATCTATAACCTTACCGAAGAGCTGCCTTCCGAAATTGATATCATTGTGCCCAAAGAAAATGTTCCAAAAAGGAGGCTCGAAAACGTGCGTCTCTATCGCATCAAAGGGAATATTTATCGACACGATGTAAAACAAATCCATGGACTGCCCGTAACATCTCCTGAAAGAACAGTGATTGATCTTCTTAGATTCAATGAACCCATGTCACTCATTTTGGAAGTCCTTGCTGAAGCGAAACAAAAAAGTATTGCCATTAGCATTCCTAAACTTAAAAAGATGAGTAAAATGTTTAGGGTTCAGGGAAAAATGAAGCAACTTCTTGAGGCGTGGGTATGACAAAGTGGAATGAAAAGGATTTACGAACTCGTCTATCCACCATACTCCTCGACTTTGATGGTTGCAGAAGGACTAGACTTAAAAACAGTCAAAGAAATCTGTGGTCACAAAGATATCTCCACACCAATGACGGTTGTGCACTTGAGTTGCAGATTGTATTACAAATGTTGCAAAAGTATTCGCAATAGTGCCTGCTGCAACATGTCCAAAGCTTCGTCTTGTCAGTTAGTTTTTGAGTGAGGGCAGAGTTCTGAACATGGTTAGACATCCGTTAGACATCCAAAAAATTAAATTTTTAGTAGTATTATTTAGTTTTTTATACTATTTAAAACTACAAAGAGGTGAGTCACTATGGGATTGCCCCAAACAGTACGTTTTGATGATGATTTAGAAAAGAGAGTGAAAAAATATTTAGTTCAAAATAAGATAAAATTCCCCCAGCTTGTGAGGCTTGCTCTGGAGAAATTTATTTCGGAGCCTCAGACATTAACTTTTATGCCAACAGAAAAAAGAGCTGACCCAGTCAAGCCAAAGTCTGTGCATAGAGGTCCAGGGAGAATTTAACAAACTTAGGAGGTTTTTATGTTTATGTCTAAGTTAATGTCATGGTTAATTACAGTTGCAATAATGCTCGCTTCAATTGGAGTTCTGGGGAAGGCGACTCTGTACCTAGCCATAAAAGCAGCAGAGTCTTGTCAATATGAACAGTTTAGTCTTGCAAAGTGGAATAGAGCTTTAGTGGGGCCCGATACTGTGGGTGCTCATTCAAAAAACAGGAATAAAGACGCTAAAGGCCACCATTAGAGAGAATTCTCCTTTCCAAATGCTTCGAGCCGTTTTTGAATGCAGTCTCTGATTTCTCTAAATGAACGAAGACGGTCTTCCTTGGTGGTGCCACTTGACCCAGGATCAGAAAAGGGCCTTTATCTTGGCACTTCCTAGGATATTGCTGCACGCAAAAGCCCGTGTTTGTCGTCAACTTTGAGTAAAGAGCTGATAAAACGGTGGAAATGTTGTGAGCAATCCAAATAATACTAATCCAAATATGATTTTGAGCCAAAATGTTTCATCTAACTCTCTTTTTTTCATAAAGGTGTTCAAGATAAGCCACCCCATGAAATAGATGAGCACTGCTACACTGGTTTTGCCTGAAAGAGGGCCCACCGGATCGTAAAAATTTAGAGCAGGCTTAATCATTTTTGGACTTACCTCAGCTAAAATGGTGAGGATGCCCAGAGACGCGCTGCCCATTCCTGCAGCCATCAAAGCGGCGATCGGTTTTCCGTTTGGAACTAATTGATGTCGAGTAGAAGTCATCATTTTATTCTCCTTTTATTAACGAGTTGCAGCGACTTTGTTGATAAAAGCTCCAAATAGACCAGCCACTGCAGCAGATGCAAAGGTGATAATGAGAAGCCAAAACAGGGTGCGTCGCATGCGTGGGAAATCCTTAATTCGCTCCCCATAATATTGAGCGCTATAGGCGATAGAGGTTAGAAGCATTGGAGCGATCCATGCCACATGCTCTTTCCATTCCATTCCAAACTCATGCCATTCTTTCGTGTTTGGTTTTGAAAGAAGAAAGTACCGAGGAAAATTAAACAGCTCAGTCCCAGCTACAGGTTTTGCCCGGTACCAGACATAGACAACCCAAGTACCCGTGATCACCGTGCCCCAGGCAATGAGGGCCATAGCCCAAAGCCCAAGTTTCAGTCTTCGGCTGTTTTCCATAGCCCCTTCGGGGGTGATCCAGGAAGCCTTGAGTTCATATAGATCTGCAATAGCGCCGCCAAAAGCCAGCAGAAAGACTGCACCTAAAACCATTCCATGCAACACTGTCCAAATTTCTCGAATACTTAATTCCATGTGAGACCCCCTTTTAAATTTATCTCAAATCAGTCACCACTTCTTTATTTTTGAGTATAAGTCGATAATGATATTGTGGATAGTTTTTGCTGAGAATTTTCTTGGCTTTTTCCTTATCCATAACAAAAGTTGCGGTGGACAAAATGTCACATACCATTGCAGATGGGCCGAGAATGGTTGTGTACAGAAATGCTTGTGCCGGTCTCAGTTTTTTTGGATCAATGAGATGGTGCCACTTTCCATCTTCAGAATAGCTCTCATTTTCTATGCCCGAAGAAGCAATGGATTCATTCTGAAGTTCGACCGGAAGGGTGCCCCGAGAGAGTGGATTATAAATCGCCACATTCCATTTTTTCCCATTTGCATGTTCTCCTTTGAGCTTTATATTACCTGAGAAATTAACCAGATAAGAAGTAATCCCTTGTTGCTCTAAGTAATTTGAAACCAGGTCAACGGCATAACCCTTAGCAATTCCGTCAAGTGTAATTGCCATCGCAGGAGTGGCAAAAGAAATCTGGTGTGCAGAGACTCTAATTTTACGATAATCAATAAGCAACTTGAGTCGGTCAAGAGATTTTTCGTCAATCAAACCAGAGCCATTTTGAAAATGTTTTTTGATCTCCCGCAGGAGTGGCCAAACCGTGATATCAAAGTATCCGTCTGTCTTAGCTCCAGCTTCGATGGCGATTTGAATTATTTTTTTAAAATGAGTGGAGGGTTCTTCAATAAAGCCTTTCTCATTTAAACGAGAAATTTCGCTATCGATAAGGTAGAGGCTCATTGAGGCTTCTAGGTCATCCAGTATTTTTTTTATATCGAGCTGATGTTTTTTAGCTTCGGCTGACAAGCATGGATTTACGTACTGAATTTCGAAAACCGTACCCATGCTTGGAATGTGGACTATGTGATCACAAAGTGGAGATGCCTGAAGTGGTATACCCATCAGTCCGAGCCAAAAAAAGTATACACTCCACTTAAATTTCATTTAATATCCATTCTTTTAGCATTAATAATTCGTCCATTCCGCTGGTCCAAATCTCTCCTCCATCATGGCCGGCACCTTTATTCTGGACTTTGATAAACATCAGACTCTTTTCAGGGTCTTTTGGCGTAATTTTCTTTAGACTCGACAAGTAATCTTTTTCGGCATCTCCAGTTAAATCAAAAGGCTCTCCCATTCCTTTGTGACACTCAAAACACTTGGCTTGCATGTAGGGATAAACTTTTTTGATAAAAACCTGTTTCCCATTGGGAACGGGGGGCGGACTCTCAGTGTTTTTTGGTGCTTCTTTTGGTGAACCTGTTTCGGGAGGCTTTGCAGGAGGATTATCAGTTGTCTTTGATGGAGCTGGCAGCCCACGCTTAAAGGGGTGGTCTGCACCACAGGAAAATAAAAACAGGACAGAAAAAAAAGGGATTAATTTATTCATATCAGCTCCTATTTTCTAGACTCCTCTTTTTTTAGTACAAAGGCATTAAAAGCAAAACTTGATTTCCTCACAGCCTCTGATACGGCTCGAGAGGAGCGCGTAGCTCCTGAAACTGCATCAATGTCGCTTCCCACTTGAAATACCTCCGATGATTTTTTTCCTGAGAATTGTTTCAGGAACCGAAGTTCTTTTACGGGCTTGCCTCTTTCTTCGGAATATTCGATCACGCGAACAGATCTGATAATTCCGTCTGACTCAAAGCAAACTCCAATGGTCATTGGGCCTTCTTTTCCTTCTTGAGGCACAACAGTACAGGCGACTTTTAGATGATCTTTTTCATCTTTTCCAAAATAAAATGTAAAAGAAGCATCCGACGAAGTGTCTGCAAGTGTTTTTAGCTTTTTTAATTGTTCTGTGTTTAATACAAATGTCTCTTTAGTTTTTTTAGGAACGCTCGATAGAAATTCTTTTAGAAAATCTCTTGGTTCTTGCACTATCTCTCCTAAACAGAGGCAAGCAAAGAATGAAAATAAAATAAAGTGATAAAGTATCATCTATACCTCAACTGTGCCAAGGCTACGAATTTCAGGCCGTCGAAAGACTTCAAATAAAATGACAATCCAAAGCAAACCAAATGATACGGCCATCAGTGTTCCAGCTGCCGCCGTCAAATAGGCAAAAGACGGGCCTAGCAACCGAGTCACAATAAAACTTAAATTATCTAGTACAATGGTCAAATAAGGCACCCCAACTAAGGCTGTCTTAAATTTAGTCCCAACTCCTGTAAAAAGGGCCAACAACGTTAATCCAAAAAAGAAACTTGTCATCCCAAATAGATGGAAGTGTCCTTCGGCTACAAATTTTTTCATGCCCGGTTGCGAAACAGGAGGAGCCACCGTAGCTGTTTTAGCATCCAAGTCGAATGCTTCTTCCTTCTGTGCCACAACATTTGTTTTAATTTTTTCAGACGCTCCATAGTAATGAAGCGCGATTTGATCTGGTTTTAGACCTACGACCAGCGCAACATTGACGAGAGCGTAAATATATCCTGCAGTCAATGATAGCAAGTATCCTAGAACAAGCGCTTTTAGAGGAAGAGGGGCATTTCTTAATTTAAATCTAAAAAATTCGTTCACTTTTTCTCCTTAAAAATCAAGCGCAAACATCAGACGGAATAAATCATTGGGTTTTTCATCAAGTGCTTCGAGGTTCCATTGGTATTCGAGTATAAATTTCATAACGTCGATCGGAAATACAAAAGACAAATCAAAAGAGTGTGAATCTTGTTGGCTTTTTTGCTGTGAATTATTAATGTAAGTCCCATAGCGAATTCGAGGCTCAACAAAACCTAAAGCATTTGTTGCCAACTCAATATAATCTCCATATTTTCTAAAATTTCCTAATAATCCCTGAAAAATTTTAGCATCAGCAAAACCCAGTCCTAATTTTAGGTTTTTTAAAACCGGGAGATTGACAAGATGATAATCAGTCCATAGGTCTCCTCCTAAAAGAACGAGAGGTTTTCCAATTTGCCACTGTGTGTAGTAACCCGATAGAATGAGTTTAATCTTTTCGAATGGAAATCCTGAGAGCCTGAGTCCCAGGGCCTGGGTGTTTGGGTCCGCGGGCAAGTTTAATTCTACGTCTTTGTCAGCTTTAGGTTCTCCAAAACCATTGACGAGATAAGTATCTAAATTCCATTGATTTATCTCAAAGGTAAGTATGGCCCCATTTTCAGCCCAAATATTGGGAAACATCACTCCTTTTGCAGCAAATCCTTGTACACCCCCATAAAGATGATGGTAACGAGAAGTATCTCCAAAAGGGATCAGCACTTTTCCAAGATACGCTATTATTTTTTCAGTTGGCTTATAAATAATTTCTAAAAAACTTTTTGAGATGATTTCTCCTAAAAACGAAACTTTTTCTGAAGCATTGAGTTTTAAAAAAACTAAGAAATGATTATTTTTAAAGGTGTCATTTTGTCTGATCAGAGAAGGATTTTGATAGGGAGAAATTTCGTAAGACAAATCTAGTCTCCCTATCAATTTGAAAGGGATTTTTTCAGCTTGTGTGTTTACGTGTTTTGGAACTATTTCGGGAGAGTCTAGGTCTAAACTTTCCTCAGCCCATCCTTCAGAGAGCAGTAAAAAAACAAATAAGCTTAGTAAACCTATTTTTTTCATTCCGTACTCCTAAGGCTCTTTTTTGAGAAGAGTCTCACCCACTCTTTTCCAATCACCAGGGGCTGTAAATTTTAAAGTATTCATTATTTTTTGTATGTTAGAAAGTATGTCGTTTGCCCTGTAAATAGTGACCTCATAGTTATCTCCTTGGTCTTTTGATATTCCAGTCCACACAAAAAACCACTTGTGCGGTACTCCTTTTAGTTGATAGACAAAACTAATAAGGTGGGGGGATTGTGGGTCGTTTGGATTTTCTTGCCAGTCTCGACTCCATATTTGGCTGGATTCGAACTCATTTTTTCCCATGATTTTTTGATCAGTATGAATCACTAATCGTTGCACGTCATTTTGTTCATAGTAAATATCTGCATTCCCTGTGATTTTAAAGGTGTGCCCTAGGGTCGGAGTGAGTTCAATTTTTTCAGTTTTAAATCTTAAAGTGGGATCAGGAGACATCACTTCGTCTACTTTTAGGTCATAGGCACCTTCGAAAGAAGAAGCGAGCTTCAGATCTCGATCTGTGAGTATCCCAATTAATCGCCCCTCTTCTTGGACTGGAAGGTGTCGAATTCGATACTCCCTCATCATCTCAAGTGCTTTTTTTAAACCGATATCATTCCCAATAGAATGTGGCATTGGGGTCATGTATGTTTGAATTTGAGGTATTTGTTTCATCTTTCTTTCTCCTTGAGTCAAATCTTTAAATGATTCTTAAAGAGCATTAGCAAATTCTAGGCCATTCGATACAAGCTACAAAAAATTGAAATAAAAAATAGGACGGGACATTTTGGCGCAGAAGTTGTTTTTTATGTCCCATCTCAACTTTTAAAAGAAATCCATTTGGCCTTGTTTACTCTAGCCATATAAGTGGCATTGATTGTGCATACTCTTCTTAAAAATACGGGAGGTGTTAAGACAATGAAAATTCTTTGGTGCTTAGATGTATTTGAAGAAAAAAATGATATTTACAATCGCACAATCAATGTTTTAGAGAATATTACAAAAGAACACGCAAGCTCAATTGAACCAGTCTACCTATTGAGCCCAGAGCAATTCGAGCTGCCTGTTGAGTTTACTCCGTCTTGGGTAGAGCACTATCATCCAAAAGCAAAAAAAGCAGCCGAGAATAAACTTAAGGAGCATCCCCTGCCTGGTCTTTTGCCTATAAAAATTATAGGCCACGAAAAGCCCTCAATTTCGGGGTCCATTACTTCGTTGCTCAATTATGCTAAAAAAGAAAATGCGAACCTCATTGTAGTTGGATCCCACGGCAGAAGGGGGCTCTCAAGACTTTTCGTGGGGAGCTTTGCAGAGGCACTGCTCCTTCGGTCTCCTCTTCCTATTATGATTGTGGGACCCCACTCCATAAATGTTGACGGATTTAAAGAAATCCTATTCCCCACAGATTTGGGTGAAAATTTTTATGGTGTTTTTAGAGAAGTTTTAAAATTAGCTGGGCAATTAAAAACAAAGCTTACTTTACTTCATGTCATTCCTAACCCCATTGAGCCAGTGGTACAAAGTGGCGCTTTTTTATTAGGTGGAGGCTGGGTACCGATTTCAGGTTATCTGGAGAAAGAGGAGAAAAAGCAGAGAGAAATTGCTGAGCGTTGGATCAGAAAAGCAAAAAGCCATGGGATAGACGCTCAGTTTGTTTTAGATTATTCAAAACATGGGGTATTATCTGCTATCCACGAGCATGCAAAAAACCATTGTTTTATTGCAATGGCTGCTCAAAGTGGGCCTCTTTCGGCTGCATTTTTAGGAAGTATCACCAGGCAAGTTGCAAGGTCAGCTTCTTGTCCAGTATGGTTAGTAAGAGAAAATGTGTTATAAAGGATAGAGAATGATTACTCCCACAAAAGGAAAGGTCCTCATAGTAGACGACGACATGGAGATGAGATCACTTCTTGAGGATTATCTCAAGAGTGAAAACTTTCAAGTAAAAAGCTTTGCAAATGGCGTGGAGGCCCTTGAAGACTTAGAACTCCAGAGCTCTGAGACTGATTTAATTATTTCAGATATTAAGATGCCCCAAATGGATGGGTTAGAACTTACTTCAAAGCTCACGCACATTTTACCCAAAATTCCGATTCTATTAATCACTGCTTTTGGAAGCATCGAAACAGCACTTGAGGCCATGAAAAGAGGCGCATTTCATTATATTGTAAAACCTTTCAAACTTGCCGAAATGGCCGTGCATATTGAGAAGGCTTTAGAACATAGAAGACTTCAAAGAGATAACGAGGCTCTTCGAAAAGAGATAAAACAGTCCTGGGGTTTAGGAAATATCCTTGGAAAAAGCCAGGCCATGAAATCGGTCTTTGATTTAGTAACTCGTGTTTCTCAAACAACCGCGAATGTGCTCATCATGGGTGAAAGCGGGACAGGCAAAGAAATGGTAGCTCGCGCCATACACAAAACGGGCCCCAGGGCTCAAAAGCCTTTTGTTGCTATCAATTGCACGGCTATTCCCGAAACTCTTTTAGAGTCAGAGCTCTTTGGACATGCAAAAGGGTCTTTTACGGGAGCGCATCAAAGAAAACAGGGACTCTTCGAAGAGGCTGAGGGTGGGACTCTCTTTTTAGATGAGATTGGGGATATGGATGGCACTCTTCAATCTAAACTACTCAGAGTGATTCAAGAAAAGAAAGTCAGAGCTGTTGGAGACAACACGCTTCGAGACATCAATGTAAGAATTATTGCAGCTACTCATAAAGACTTAAAAGCAGCGATGAAAGATGGCCGCTTTCGTGAAGATCTTTACTACCGCTTGAGCGTTATTCCTATTTTGATTCCGCCCTTAAGGGAACGAAAAGAAGATATCCCATTATTGGCAGAGCATTTTTTAAAAAAATACTCTGCTACAAATAACACAAATGTGCGTGGATTCACAAAAAGCGCGATGAATAAACTCCTCACCCTGCGTTGGGAAGGGAACGTGCGCGAACTTGAAAATATTATTGAAAGGGCTGTTGTTTTGAGTTCTGGCACTTTCATTGACGAAAGGGACTTGCCCTCTCCAGAAACTCAAAATCCAGAACAGTTTTTTTCTTCTTCTACAGGAGACTTCCCTACGATCGATCAACTCGAAAAAAGATACATGGGTCTCGTGCTCGAAAAATCAGGAGGCAGAAAAGACAAAGCAGCACAGATTTTAGGGATTAATAGAAGGACTCTCTACCGCAAAGAAAGAGAATATGGCTTTATTACAGAGCAAGGCGATGAAATCCAAGAACAAAGTGATAAAATCCAAGAGGAGGAGGAGACTAAAAAACTTTAAACCAAATTGTAAAAACACTTCCCACTCCCAATTCACTCAGGACAGAAATTTCGCCACCCATTTCCTTTAGCAATTGAACAACAATTGCTAAACCCAAGCCTGTACCTTCTCCCACGTCTTTTGTAGTAAAAAAAGGTTTAAAAAGCTTATTTGTATTTTTTGGGTCAATCCCGCAACCGGTGTCCTTGATTTCAATGGCCACTTTTTGCCCATGAACACTTGCTTTAATGTACAGTTGGTGTCCTGTTTTTCTTCCATCTCGAATCGCCTTATGAATGGCTTGAATCGCGTTCATCACTAAATTTAAAATCGTTTGTTCTAAACGCCCATAATCTGCTTTTACTTTTATTTCGTCTGAGATGTCTGTCTTAATTTCTACTCCATCTTCTTTAAGATTTTGCCCTACGAGAGACAAAACCTCGTGCACAACTTGTGTAATGCTCACTTCTTCAATACGAAAATCACTAGTCCTTCGCCCCATTCTTAAGAGTGAACGAATGAGCTTAGAAATTTTATCAATTTGAGAAATAATAATTTCCAAATCTTTTTTAGGTAATTCGTCTTTGGACTGTAATATTAAAAACTCAGCTCTTCCACGAATCACTCCAAGCGGGGTGCCCACTTCGTGCGCAAGACCACTCGAGAGCAACCCAATGGAGGCAAGTCGGTCTTGATGAAAAATTTTTGCCTCAAGTTCTTTTTTCTGAGTCATGTTTAGAGCCACACCCATGTAGCCTAAAATTTCGCCCATTTCTGACTTAAATGGAGTAATGGTCAAAAATACGGGCACATACGTTCCATCTTTGGCACGATTGACGAGCTCGCCTTTCCAATGTGCAATTTTAGGGTCCCGAATTTTTGACCACATTTCTCTGTAAAACTCTTTGGATTGGAACCCAGAATGCAAAAGTCCGGGAGTTTGCCCAATGGCTTCTGCATTAGAATAACCATAAGTTTGGCTCCAAGCAGGGTTGACGTAGACCAGATGACCGTCTTTGTCACTAATCATGATGGTTTCATTGCTGTCTTCGACACATCTAAAAAAGATATTTTTGGGATCGAAATTAATCTCTAAGGGCATGAGTCCTTTTAACATCATTTCGACGTTCTTGACAGCACTTGTCTTATAAGGACGAGAAAAAATGTCCTTTTTTTTTGATTTTTGGGACAAAAACACCTCCCCCTGGTTTTCATGAAGCCTGAAACCGGGTCACTTGGTTTCACTTATGCAACTTTGGTGCTAAAGTAAAAGTCTAATAGGAGATCAAAAATGCACAAAATAAAATGCTTGGTTGGATTGGGTTTTATATTTTTGTATCAGGGAGCTTCGGCAGGTCCTCCAAAGTCTTCGCCCGAACTTATTGCAAAAGGAAAAGCCTCTTATGTGACCAACTGTTTGACCTGTCATGGCGAAAATGGCGATGGCAATGGTCCTGCTGGACAGTACATGAATCCAAAACCTAGATCCTATACAAAAGATAAGTTTAAAAAGGGAGAGAAACCTGAACAGGTTTTTAAAACCATTACAGCAGGGATTGATGGAACAGCAATGACTGGGTTTGGTCATTTGCCAGAAGACGAAAGATGGGGCCTTGTGTATTACGTGCTTTCGTTTAAGAAAAAATAGCTACTTACTCCAATTGTTTTATTTCTAGTTCGGGCATCTCTATCAAAAAAGCACGTGAAATCTCGCCAAAAGAAGTACCTTTTTGATAGACAAAGCTGGCCGCAGATTGTTCTGGAGCAAACCTCAAAGTTTTTGAATCCACAGCAGAAATTTTAGAAAACGCTTTCTTGAGGAGAGGAATTTGTTCTTTTGAGTGAAAGCCTTTGATTTCAATGACTACATAATGATTTCTAGTTTTTTCTGCCATTCTTTTATTTTTGTAAGAATAAACAGAAGCGGCCTTATCCCCCACACAAAAACCACAGGCAATGGCCTGAACGTGTGCCACTAAAAACAAAAACCCAGCCAAATAGATTATTTTCATACCTCTCTCTTATTCATAAAATGGGCCAAGCAAAAAACCTAATTATTTTACTCTCTCAAGCTTAAAACAGAACCACAGATGGGACTAAATGTCACTCGCATGAGGCATATTTTCTTCCTGCCGTGGCTTCTATTTTTTAAATCTAACGGATTTAAAGGGTTTTTTTTTGGCAAGGTTTATGCATTTAATAAGACTTAATAGGAGGGTTTTATCATGCGTTTGGCCATTTGTTTTTTTGTGTTTATGTCTGGAAATTTATATGCGGGGGATAATCCTGACCCCTCAAAAATGATTTTTGGCCCACCCCCAGCCATTGTTCATAATAAAATTTTAGAAGGTCCTGTGATGCAGGGAGCAACGCTCCTTCCATTTGCTCCTAAACTCTCTGGTGAGCGAACCCTCAACGTTCGCTTGGATGTCACTCACAAAGTTCAAGAACTTGCAGATGGAGTTAAAATGATGGTTTGGACGTTTGGAGATTCTGTGCCAGGTCCAACTATTCGAGTCAGGCAGGGGGATCGAATTAAATTCACAATGGCAAATCGCAGCACTGAAACTGCAGCCATTACTCCTCCCATGCCTCATTCGATGGATTTTCATGCCTCTATGGTGAGCCCACAAGACAAATTTAGACCCATCTCACCGGGGCAAACATTAGAATTTGAATTCGTCGCAAATTATCCAGGGGTATACATGTACCACTGTGGAACACCCATGATTTTACATCACTTAGCAATGGGAATGTACGGCGCTGTCATTGTAGAACCCAAAGAAGGGTATCCCACAAAAGTAGACCGCGAGTATGTTCTTGTTCAGTCAGAATTTTATCCCCAAAAAAATGTGAATAAAAATGGAAAGAAAACAAGTGTGGTCGAATTAGACATGAACGCAGTTATCCACAAACAGGCCTCTATTGTTGCTTTTAATGGAAAGGCCTTTCGCCACCGTGACGAACCGCTCAAGGCAAAAGTAGGAGAAAGAGTGAGGCTCTTTGTGCTCAATGCAGGACCCAGTGGGACTTCGAGTTTTCATGTTGTTGGAACCATTTGGGACCGTGTTTGGCTTGAGGGAAATCCAAGCAATGAACTTCGAGGAGGTCAATCTGTGCTTTTAGGCGCAAGCAACTCAGCTATCGTTGAATTTATTATTCCAGAAAAAGGAAAATACATTATGGTCGATCATGAATTTGCTGACGCTAATGCAGGAGCACTGGGATTAATTGATGCAACAGGAGATTAGCACAGAGTCAAACGCAGCATGAGGGTTCTTCGGCTGCACTCTGTTCAACAGCACGGTGAATATAGTATTTAAAACACGGCTCACATCGTGCCGAGATTGCCCAGACCATCGCTGTGAGGATCTTAAATTTTTGAGGCGCTTCCCCATCAGAAAAAATAGCCCTCTTCCTCATTTGGTCAATAGGCGTTGGTAGCTACTCTGGCTCTAAACGGGTCGGACAAAACCCCTGAGGTGGAATTTTTAGGGCCGCATTAAACTTACTCGAAAGGTTCTGATAAGCGATGAGAGCTGTCAACTCAATGATTTGGTTTTCATCAAAATGTATTTTTAAACGCTCAAAGAGTGTGTCCTCAATTTTTTTGTCAGATCGGGTCATTGCCTCCGTGTAAGCTAACGCTGCTCTTTCCTGTTCAGTATACGCAGGATCGCTTTCATAATTTGCTAAAGCCAGTATTTTTTCCATGGGCACCCCACGCTTCTGTAAAAGAGCACTATTAATATCAATACAAAAGGAGCAGTGATTAATCTGCGAAACACGCACAGTCACAAGCGATCTCAGTGCGGGATTTAGCGGAGAATTTTTTCTGTCGATTGCACTATAGAGAAATTGAAGCCCCATCAAAAGACGAGGCGAACGTCCCCAAAGTCGTGTAGGCTCAAGACTCGATCCATACTTTTTTTTCTGTGCTCGAAAAATTAAACGCACCCAAAATGGGTACTCCCTTTCTGGTTTAGCTGCAATTCTCATAGGCTCCCCTTTCATTTCTGCAAGAATATCACTTTCTCTCACACTTATATGTGCAAATATTTTTCAAGTCTCTTAATTATGGCGGGACATTTTGCCGCAAAATTTGTTTTTTTGTCTCATCATGATTTTAAAAAACTCTTTTACTGCTTAAATAATTACATGGCACTGATTATGCATGTTAATCTTAAAAATAGGGGGCGAACATAACAAATTCTTTGGTACTTCATTCATTTGAAGCAAAAAAATGACATCAAAGTGTAATACAAAAGACATTGCACTCAAGGGATTTTTCTTGGGCCCACAAGCTGAAAATGGCCCTTGGGTGTTAGAATTTATTCAAAGAGTTTTTGAGCGTTGGTTTAAGTGGAGAAGATCTCTTTATCCTGCAGATGGGAAAGGGATATCAAAATCAGATCAAAACACCTCTGACTTTTTAGAAAGAAATCAGAATTTCAAGCTGCAGCTGGAGCGCCTCCTTTTACGTTTTGAAAACGAATTGCCAAAATTTTCTCCTCGGTACATGGGTCATATGTTTTCTGAAATTTCTCTCCCCGCACTGTTTGGACATATTGTGACCTTACTTCACAATCCCAATAATCTTTCTGGAGAATCTTCTCGAGTTGGGACTCAACTCGAAAACGAAGCCATCGGAATGTTAGCCCAAATGGTTGGTTATTCGGGAGCATGCAAAGGTCATTTTACTTCTGGGGGAACCCTTGCAAACTTTGAAGCCATCATTCGCTCTCGAGCTCGTATTTTTTCTTGGCTTGAGCAGGGAGCCCTTGTTAAGCAAAACAACCTAAAAGAATTTGATCTTTTTTCTGCTTCACACATGGGTTGGGAATGTTTTGATCGATATCCTAAAACATTCGATGGACTCCATCTCTCTGAAAGTAATCCCTGGGAGCTTGCAAAAAAAATCGGATCTATTTTTCAGACTCCTTTTAGTGGCGGGGTCTTGCTCGTTCCAGAGAATAAACATTATTCGTGGAAAAAAGGAGTGTCTATTTTAGGACTAGGCGATGAGGCTTTTTGGCCAATTTCATTAAACTCAGAAGGAAAACTTTGCACCCAGAGTCTCAATCAAAGAATCCATCAGGCAAGAAAAGAAAATCGGCCTATTTTTATGGTTGTCTCTGTCGCTGGAACTACGGAGCTTGGAGAAATTGACCCTGTTTCAGAAGTTCAGGAAATTTTAAATCATTGGAAAACAAACCATGGAGTTCATATTTGGCATCATGTGGATGCTGCTTATGGTGGATTTTTTTGCACACTCAAAAACCAGAACAAAAACCTCGCGGCACTTTCACAAGTAGACTCCATTACGTTAGACCCACATAAATTAGGATATGTTCCGTTTTCATCGGGAGCTTTCTTAGTCAAAGAAAGGAGAAATTATTACATCAAGTCTTACGAAACTCCTTATCTCCAGTTTAATGAAAATGAAGACCCAGGTCCATTTACAATCGAAGGTTCTAGATCCGCAGCAGGAGCGGTGGCCACTTGGTTGACTGGGAAAACAATTGGATTTGATGAAAATGGCTATGGACGAATTTTAGGTCGCACTTTGGACATTAAGCAAAATTTAGAAAAATTACTTCAAAAATCAAATTTGCCCATTCAAATCGCACCCCACACAGATACAAATATTCTTTGCTTTTGCGTGGTGGCCGCTCAAGGAGAACTCCTTTCGAAAACAAATGATAAAACCTTACACATCTATGAGGCTCTTTCTGCAAAGGCAAGAGGCCCATTTATAGTCTCAAAAACAAAGCTTTATTTTAAGTCCTACAGACAGTACCTGGAGTCTTTTATTGGCTCATGGCATGGAAAGATCGATCAGGACTCCCTTGTTTTAATCCGAATGTGCTTAATGAATCCCTTTTTTGATTCTGTAGAAATGGACGTCCAGTTTTCTCGAGAATTTGTAGAGTGTATACGAAATTTGACTAAATATGAGGTAGGATAAAAGGGCCTCAAAAAGCAAAAAACTGCCACTCCAGAAACACACACATAAAGCCACAGGCTCATTGCCCAGCGTGCGATCCTTCGATGGTGTGTATACCTTTTGGTCATCGCAAAGAACAAGCTAGTGACCACTAGTGGAGGAACCGCTGCTGCAAATATTGTGTGTGTAAAAAGGATAGGGAAGTAGATGGACTTTATAACCCAACTCCCCTCAAAACCGACGTGTCCTACATGCATGTGGTAAATTCCATAGAGTCCGAGAAAAAGTAGAGATAAAACAAAGGCTGTGAGTACAAAAAACCGATGCACCATGGATCGTTTTTTTCGAATGAAAAAATATCCCAGTATAAGCAAAAGAGCGCTCGTTGAGTTCAGTCCTGCGTTGATGGAGGGTATGCTGTAAATGTTGATCTCACCCATCGCCACCTCTTCCAAATTTTCTATATATCCAAAAAGCCAAGCCACACATCACCAGCGGCAGCACACTCAATAAGACTGTGACTAGAAAATAGGCATCCAAAGTGCGCCTGGGAAATCCTTGACCTGCACAAACACTGCAAGCCCATGAGTCGTTCACTAGGACGTCCCAAAACAGACTCATAAAAGATAAACCAATCCGTAAAGCAAGGGCCATAAACCAACCACAAAAAACCAATACAAGCTTGTTGCATGGATAAAGTCTTCATTTTTAAATTCTACAAGAGCAATGCTGATTACAGCTAATCCAGCTAGCACATGAATCGCATGTGCTCCAACAATCAGATAAAAGAAAGCGCCATAAATGCTTGAGGATGTTGTCAGCCCGTATCTCAGGAGACGCGCCCACTCGAATCCCTGAAAAGTTACAAAAAAAGAACCCAATAAAATCGTAACGGCAAGCCAATGTCTCAACATCGTTTTTAATGCCAAGTACATCGTTACCGCACTCAATAAAAGAATCATTGTGTTAATAGCAGTTCTCTCAATCGGCAGACGTGGCTGATCAAAAGGTGGCCAGACAGCGGTGTTTGCTCGAGCAACGAGATAGGCGCTGATTAGGCCAGCAAAAAATAATGTCTCCGTTGCTAAGACCAAAAGCACTCCGAGGCTACTATTTGAAATTCTATACTTTTTTCTCACCAGGGTATTCACAATGATTTACCTCGCTATTTTCAAATCCACATAGACAATATCGGGTAGAACCCCGAAATACAGAAATACTAAGCACAGAGCTCCGAATCCCACGATTCCCCATACGATCTTTGGCTCCCACCGCAGATGCATGAAGTTTCCCAACACCAGCAATGTTTTTATGATGGCCAATGAAAAAATGCCTGCTACGGCCATTCTCTTGTTTCCCATAAATCCAATTGCTAGACTGACTGCCAAAAGCGCAACCAATACTGCCCAGACCATGATGTAGTTGGGATGTCCGTGGTAATTAGATTTCATATTTTCCTCCATTGCCATTCACTTCGCGATATAAAGAAGCGGAAATAGAAAAATCCAAACGATGTCGACGAAATGCCAGTAAAGGCCGACCATCTCAACCCGATGCAAATTCTCTCCTTTTGCTGCCTGTTTCATGATCACGAACATGGCAATCATTCCAGCCAACACGTGTGTTGCATGCAGGCCAGTCATTAGATAATAAAAACTCCAAAATAGATTTGATGTAAACGTAAACCCATGCGAAATTTCAGAGTTGTATTCGATCGCCTTAACAATCAAGAACAGAAGTCCCATGAGAATCGTAGCCGTCATATATTTTACAACACGTTTACGATTTCCATAAGTGGCGGCTTGGTGGGCAAGCACCACGCTTAGGCTACTCGTGAGCAAAACCAGTGTATTGAGCGCTCCCAGTGGAGTAGACGTGTGCTCTGCATACTCACCCCAATGAGGAAATCTTGTACGGTATAATATATAGGTACAGATCAAACCTCCAAAAATGACGACTTCGGATGCGATCAACCACCACATTGCAATTCTTCCATTGGGAACATCTGAAATCGTCGGATGGGGACTCACTTCGCTTGTGATTGCATCGCTCATATTTTTTTCCTCAATTTAGCTGGGTACATTTTGAGGCCACCAGTCTTCGCTCCGGCCTGGCACACTGTACTCATATGCTCCTCGATAAATGCATGGAACCGTTTCGAAGTTTCCGTGTGGAGGTGGTGACGACACTGTCCACTCCAGCGTATTGGCTTGCCAAGGATTTTTACCCGCTTCTTTTCCTTTGAAGTAACTGACTATGAAATTGAATACAAAAATCAACTGAGCTGTGATCATGCAGATCGCAGATATTGTTGCAATCTCCCGGTACCGACGAAGCTCAGGGGTCATCAGAGAAGGCCATGCCGAATAATCAAAGATGCGTCGATGTTCGCCTGCGAGACCCCCAAAAAATAAAGGCATGACCATGGTATTGAAGAAAATAGTCGTCAACCAGAAGTGAACCTTTCCCAAAGTTTCGGAGAGCATTTTTCCGGTAAACTTTGGATACCAATAATAAACAGCGGCAAATCCACCAAAAACGACAGTTGGGATCAAAGTATAATGAAAGTGCGCGACTACAAAATAAGTGTCATGAGCGTAGATATCAAAAGCGCTCGATCCAAGGTATATCCCGGTTACTCCTCCAAGCAAAAACTCCCCGATAAAGCCAAGAGCAAATAACATGGGCGATGTAAACTGGATCGAGCCCTTCCATAATGTTGCAATACAAGAAAAGATAATCACAGCAAATGGAATCGAAATCATGATTGTAGTAATACTAAAAAATGTGGCCATCCTCGGATCAATGCCTGCGACAAACTGATGGTGTGCCCAAACGATGAACGAAAGCACACCCGCGATCATCGTCGAATAAATGATCATTTTATAACCAAAAATCGGTTTTCTCGAAAATGTTGAGAGAATTTCGGCGAGAAATCCAATAGCAGGGAGCAATAAAACATAGACCTCGGGATGCCCAAAAAACCAAAACAAATGTTGAAACAAAATGGGGTCGCCACCCACTGCTGGATTATAAAATCCTGTCCCTACAGTTCGATCAAGTAAAAGCATCACAGCGCCAGCAATCAAAGGTCCTACCGAAAACATAAAAATCAATATGGAGATAATGAACATCCAAATTACAACCGGCATTCGAAACCAACTCATGCCTGGCGCTCGCATGTTAAAGGAAGTCACAAGAAAATTGATTCCACCCATCAAAAAAGCGATGAACTCAAGGGCAACAGCGAGAATCCAAAGATTGCCACCCATCCCAGAAAAAAAATCAAGTCGTCCATTGTATCCACCAGCAGAAAGGGGTGGATAGGCAGTCCAACCCCCACCAAACGCTCCACCAGGAGCCAAAAATGACAGAGTTAGAATGACAGTGCTTAGAAAAAAAACCCAGTATGACATCATATTCAAAGTGGGAAATGCCATGTCTTCAGTACCAATCATGAGCGGAATGAGGAGATTTCCGAAGCCCGCTAAAAGCAGTGGCATAGCCACCCAAAAAATCATAATCGTACCGTGCATTGTAACAAAAGTGTTGTACTGGCTAGCATCAAGCGAACCAAAACCCGGGATGGAGTGTCCTGGATACGCAAGTTGCATACGAAAAACATAAGACAAGTATCCACCGACAAATGCCATCACGAGCGCTGTGAGGATGTACTGAGTACCGATTACTTTATGATCTGTAGAAAAAATATATTTTTTCCAGAAACTAGTGTGCGAAGTTGACATTCTAGACATTCTCCTTCATTTTACAGTCTTCAAATATTCCACGATAGCGTCTACCTCACCCTCAGTGAGGCCACCCCGCTGGGGTGGCATAAGGGGTTGGTATCCTTTTACGATGTCTACATTTGGTTCTAGAATCGATCGTCGGATATAGGCTTCGTCTGCAATAATTTCGTGTTCTTTTCCACCTGTGAGAACCACTGTTTTTCGTCCAAAAATTCCTTTATAGGATGGACCCACAACTTTTGCTCCATCAACGCTGTGACAAGCGAGGCAGCCTTTTATTTTTACAAGCTGCATTCCTTTTGTTGCTGTTCCCAGACTGAGATTGTTCTCGTCAGGTAAATCAGGATTGTTGCGCCAACGGTCATAGTCTTCTTGCGACTCGACGATCAGTGTCCCACTCATTACGGTGTGTCCAACTCCACAAATTTCAGCACAGGCAATCTCGTATTGTCCAATCTTATTGGCCACAAACCAGCCTGTGATGGTTCGGCCCGGCACAACATCTTGTTTGAGCCTCAGGCTGGGAACCCAAAAACTATGCAGTACATCTTTAGATTCGAGATGAAAAACGATGGTCTTATTTACCGGCACGTGAAAGTCGTTTATTTTTTTTAGTTCGCCTTTGCTCTCAAACCTGCCGTTATTGTCAGGATAAGTAAAAAGCCACGAAAATTGTTGAGCAGTGACTCTTACAACAATGTCTCCTTTTGGAGTTGAGCCCTTAATCTTTTCCCATGCATCAGTAGTCCGAAAGTCGATATAGAAATCCATTACAATGATAATAAGTACGGGAACAATAACCCATTTTACTTGGTGCCAAGAATTTCCAAGGATGTAGTTTGCTTTTTCTCCAGATTGCCTGCGAAATTTCACTAAAGAGTAAAAGAATATCGCTAGGACTACAAAAAGGCAGACTCCAACCAAGATGGTGATCAAAATGGCAAGAGAGTCAATCTCAGAACCAAAACTTGATACATTTTCGGGCATGAACATCATACAATCTTTCTTTCAAATTCATCCAAAGACCCATAAAGCTGACTTACATTTTCTAAAATAAAAATCCGATCTTGAAATCTATCGACTTGAAATTCCTGGTTTCGGATGATTTCTAAATTGAACGGAAGGACTTCGGGTTCATCACTTAAGGCATAGCGACACTCAGCAAATGACGAAGCAATTCCCGCTCCAAAGATGCGTTTTCCTTTTGGAGTTTTGATCAATGCAAATTCGACAGTGAACCAAAAGAGGCGTTCAAACTGACGAAGGATCTCAGGGTTATTTACAAATCGTGAGGCTCTTTCTCCAAACCTATGGCAGAAATCTGCATAAGCAATGTCTGTAAAAAAAGGGAGATGTCCATAGAGATCATGAAATACGTCAGGTGCTGGCGTGTAGGACAAATCCTTTGGGTCACGAATAAAATTACCTATCGGAAACTCCCGCCTTGCAAGCATGGGGAAAAAATCGATGGCATCTTCTAGTCCTTCGACTGGAACTCCTCTAAAGCCGGTTTTTTTTTGGAGAATAAAATTTACTGTATCGAGGTCAGGAACGTGTTTAGAGCTGAGGCCTAAACTTTTCACTCCGTCTGAAAAAAGATCGACAATTTGCTCTGCTCTTTTTGGGGTCTGGCGTTCAAAGAGTAAGCTCCAGACCTGGTGCTCTTCGGGCGTAAACTTTCGAAAAACAACTCCACCCATATTACCGTTCTCCAGATTCGAACATTCCACGCCTCATTTGATCGCGTTCGATAGATTTAAAGAGCGCTAGAAAGTTGCCCTCGCCAAATGAGAAATAATTTTTTCTCTGGATAATTTCAATGAAAATAGGACCTATCAGGTTTTTAGTGAAAATTTGGAGAAGGTAGCCATTTTTATCTCCATCTACTAAGACGTTGTGGCTTTGGATACTTTTGTGGTCTTCGGTGACATTGGGGACACGGTTAAAAACTTCGCGATAATAGTCATCGTCAATATCTAGCATTTCTATAGAGGTCCCACTCAATCTATCAAGTGAGGCCAGAATATCGCTGGTCAGAAAAGCAAGGTGTTGGATGCCTGGGCCATTATATTCTCTGAGATATTCGTTGATTTGTGATTTTTCTTCGTCTGCTTCGTTAATGGGAATGCAAAACTTTCCACAAGGAGAGCGTAAAGCATAGGACTGAAGTCCAGTTTTCATCCCTCGGATATCAAAGTATCGGACTTCGGTGAAACCGAAGATCGTTTTATAAAACTCTGCCCACTCTCGCATCGTTCCTTTGGCTACATTGTTTGTAAGATGATCGATGGACAGAAATCCTTTGGACGGGACAAGATCGGGCTTAAAAAGATTTTCAAACTGTAGTTTTTCGTAAAGGTCTTGGTCATTGTAGTTTTCTATAAAATAAATGGGACTATCCCCAATCCCATAAATTGCAGGACACTCTATGCCTGCGGCGGTAATATAATCCCCGCCCCGGTAAACCCTTGCTCCTTTTGCGATGGCTGTATTCAAAGCGTGAGCAGCATTTTTCACTCGCCATCCCATAGAACAGATCGACGGTCCATGGACATGTCCAAAGCGAGTTCCAGAAGAGTCGGGCTCATTATTCAAAAGAAAACGGATGTCATTTTGTTGATAGTAGTCGATTTTTCTCGTCTCGTGGTGCTTGACTCTAGAAAAACCAAACTCTAAGAATAATTCGTGAAGTATGCCTGGATTTCGAGATGTAAATTCTACAAACTCAATTCCGTCTAATTCCAGTGGATTGCTTGTCACTGACTTCTCCTTTATTTCTGCCAGCTTTTCCAATAGTCACTCAGTTCTACAGTTTCGGCGTGCGGGGTTTTCTTGAGAGTGTTTCGCGCATCAATCATGACCGCCACCTCATCAGTTCTCTGTATTTCTCTGGCTCTTTCGATTGCTTTTCGTTGTGGACCATGTTGAATACCTTGAGGATGAAAGGTGATCATCCCCTCCTTAATGCCCGCCCGACTGAAAAACTGGCCGCTGTGATAAAAAATCACTTCATCAAAGTCGATGTTGAGATGATAAAACGGCACTTTCATCGCTTGAGGATCCCCATTTTCAAGGGGCCGAGGAAGAAACGTGCAGATCACAAAATTGTTTGCAACAAATGTCGTGTGAGCAGAGGGTGGAAGGTGGTAACGGTCTGCAGATACAGGTCTAATGTCTCGAACATTAAGTTGCCATACTGATAATGTGCCTTTCCAACCTACTGCATTGAGCGGATGAAAGGGATATAAAACGCGCGTGATCTCTCCGCAGTGTTGAATTCTGAGTTCATACTTTCCATTTGATTTATGCTCCATTTTTTCTGGCTCTGGTGTTGGAACACGAATCACTGCTGGATCAAATAGAGCGTGCTGTCCCAGCATCCCTTTTTCTGGAAAACAAACTTCGCTATAGGCTTCTATCAGTAGGGAGTGGGTTTCTTCCCGAGGATCAAATCGATAAACTGTACCTCTAGGAATAACAAGGTAGTCCCCAGGTTCGTAGACAAGAGGACCAAAGTCTGTTTCAATTCGACCTTTGCCTGCATGGATGAAAAAAATTTCATCAGCGTCAGCATTTCTAAAGAAATACTGCATCTGGTTTTTTAGTCGGAAAAAAGAAATGCGAACATCGTCATTGTAGAGATAGCTTTGTCTGGCTTCAAGGTAATCTTGAGAAATATCCGTCACAGATCGAGCAAGATCGTAGGCTTGAGGCTTGAGGGGGCCTTCAATTTCAAGCCACTCAACAAGGGGTCGAGTACGGTAAAAGTGGGCGTACCTCCCTGAAAAACCATTTCTGGCATACTCCTCTTCGCTGGTTCCCTCTGGTATGCCCACATGAGCTTGATGAGCCACCTTCCCTTTGATGTGGGGGATTTGCATTAGAATCCTCTTTCCTTTGGAAACAAGTATAGAAAATTTTCTGTATATTAAAAGTATAGAAAACAGTGTAAGACTGTAAAAAAAACTCACAAAGAGGAAACTACCCGTGCATATCACTTTGGAAGAAGCCCGCACTTTGGATGCTGTTGTTCAGTTCGGAAGTTTTTCGAAAGCAGCACAAAATCTTCGCAAGAGTCATTCTGCTATCATCTATTCGCTGAAATCCTTAGAAACACAAACGGGTTTGCGCATTCTCGACAGAACGCAGTATCGAACCACGCTCACGCCCACAGGGAAACGCGTGTGGGAGCAGTGTAAAAAACTTTTGTCTTCTGAGCAAGATTTTACACACCTTTGCCGGAATCTTGGCTCTGGATGGGAGCCCTACCTAAAAATTGTGGTCGACGGACTCATTCCATTCGATTCCATTTTGCAGGCGCTCGAAAAACTAAGCCAACAGAAAGTTCCCACCAAAATCATGCTCTATGAGGAGTTTCTAGGTGGCGTGGAAAACAGTTTTATAGAAAATAGTGCGGATGTTATGATCTCGGTGATTCCTCCAGAAAAAACTGTGCTTGAACCCATAAAACTTTGCCCGATCAGTAGCTACTTGGTCGTGAACAAGGAGCACTTCTTGGCTAAAACACGCAAGCGCCTGACGATTAGCCAGCTGCAAGAGTATCCCTTTCTCACCGTACGAGGATCGGATACAAGACTCAATCTCACAACCTCTGCCTTCGAGGAATCATCGGCTTATCACCTGAACAATTTTCAGTCGAAGAAAGCAGCCATTCTCAAAGGGCTAGGTTTTGGTTGGCTACCGGAGTATTTGATCCATAAGGAACTTGCAAAGAAAGAGCTTAAAATTGTTTACTGGGAGAAAAGCAGCGCGCACACTTACTTTCCTCATATCTATTGTCGAGGAACAAAGCATTTAGGTAAGGCTGGCTTGTCGTTTCTAAATGCATTGCTTTCATTTCAGCAGGTACCGAACTGTGAAGAATGTGCTCTTAAAACAAAATAAAAAAGCAAGATTGTGACAAAAAGGTATAATTAGAGAATTATTGTCTCATTTTTTTTCCAACATTAGAAACTTTATGCTTAATCCCACCTGGCATATTATTTGCATCAGCACTGTACTTAAAAATGCAAAAAAAAGTGGCCTCTAAAATTTTTGTAGTCAGTGCTATTTTTTTCCTAAGCGCCAATGCGACTGCACTCGAACAAACTGTCACACAAGGCATCAAGTCACTGGATTGCCAGAAAGAAATTTTAAGTCAACTCTCTCAGTGGGGAACCAAAAATGAGTGGATGACTCTGAAGCGTCCATTTGAAGACGAAAATTCCTACTTGAGTCCCACTCACGAAATCGGCGTTTGGGTCAAAATTCAATTTCAAACCCCACATGCACTTACCGCTTATCGAATGAATACAGAGCAAACAGAAAAAATCAATTGGGACAAAAAATGCCAAGCAACTTCTCAAATTCATGACACAAAAGGGGCGGAAGAAAAAAAAGACCCGGATTTATTGAGTGACAGTGACTTAAAAGTCTTGATCAAAGATAATCCTTCTGGAATTTTATTTGTTTGGACCCCTCACACCCCTTGCTCGATCAAAGGGCTGAGAAATATCCAAATGGCTGCAAAAACACTCGGAGTTAAACTTTTTCCACTTTTACACCCCGCCTCCAACAGAAAGAGGGCTTGGCAAATGATCAGAGAGCTGCAACTTCCAGTCGATCAGTTGAGAGAAGTGGCGTCTTTAGAGCTTATTTTGAGAGGACTCATCAATCATGCTCCATCGATGATTGTGTTTTCGAAGGGAGAAATTAAAACTCCGATCTTGCGAGGCCCACACAGTTCTCTTAGATACCTCAACTTTGTAAAAGAAACCCTATGAGGACAGGAACTTGACAATGAAAAATATTCTCTCATGCTTGATAGTAGGGTTATTTTTTCTAAAACCCTCTCTAGCATCTTTGCCAAGCTATTGTTCTTTGCCTTCAGTGTATACAAAAATTTTACATACTTTTCCACGAGACGGTAAATTTTTAGACAATATTGCTTGGCTTTCAAATCCTGTCCCCAATTCTGTAGGACTTCCCTATCTCATTAGTTTTAGTCAGTTCATGGAAGATGGCAAAGACAAAAACTATATTCTCAATTTAGCCTCTGGAAAAACAGTCACTATTCCGGGTCAAGGAGATCCTGTGGTCACTCCAGACGGAAAATTTTTGACTATTCCAGGAGCTCACTCTGGAGAAAGCCAACTCCTTATTTTTTTAACTAAAACTGTTTTGAGGACTTTATTAAAAAAAGAGGCCGGCATTAATAGTCTCGAAAAAATAAAGCCCCTTTTTGTAGATCCAAAAGTCGAGGGGTATTGCCAGTCCTTTGGAGTATTGCCAAGCAAAAAAGGCACAATCCGATACAGACTCCTACACACAGAAGGAGGCGGGCCCTTTCAGCTCACGGAGTACGAAGTTCATGAAAAAAACGGAAAATTTGAATTTAAAAATCTCGGGGCCATGCAGGTCTGTAGCAACATGCCGAATTCAGTCCACGACAATGGTACCGCGATTCTCTCAAAAGATGGACGCTATGTCTCTCTCTATGACTCTCAAGCACAGTCTACAAAGATTTTTGAACTCGAAGTAGCACAGGGAAAATGCTCTTGCAAAGAAGCCGTGGACTTCGGGTTTCCAACAGGAAGAGTGGATTTTAGCTACGATGGGAAAAAAATTACTTTTCATGTCAATTTCTTAGGTATTGATTATGCAGACAATTATGTTTTAAAAGTCCCAGCATCTAAAATAAAAGACGTTTTTGTGGCCGAGCTTGATTATAAAAATGGAAAAATAACCGGCATCAAAAAAATGGCGCGCTTGACAGCTTCTCAAAAAATGGGCGAAGGCTCTTATTTTCCGACTTTTTTGCCCAATGGAAAAATCTTTTATGTCTATCAAGACAACAGTGACCAACAGGACCGAAAATATCGACTTGAAGTCGTAGACTCTCGAAGTGCTAAGTATGAGGAAAATTTATTTTCAAAACTCGACTCAGAAAAAGAGCAGGCTCGGTTTTTATCCAAAGTAGCATTGGGAAGACTTTGGTCCAAAGCCTGCGAACAAAAAATACTCACCCCCATTCAGTCAGCTCTGTACGCCATGAGTTTAGATACAAAATCCTGTCAATCTGTTGTGCGAGGTTCTTGGTCAAAATATAAATCTCAGATTTTAGTTGAGTTAACAGCTAACCGGAATGAAACGAGCTCAAGACTTAAAAAAATCAAGGACTCTGTTTTTAGACGTAAGATTTTTCAAGAGACACTCTTGGCGGCTTGTAGGCAATGAGTGTGCTCAAAACACTATCCATATAAAAAGCAAGATTGTGACAAAAAAGCATTTTTTTGAGAATTATTGTCCCGTTTTTTTAAAACGTTAGAAACTTTAATGCTTAACATTGCCTGGCCTATTACTTGCACCAATAAAGACTACAAATGCAAAAAAGAGGGGCTGAGAGCCAAGAAATTGACTTCGACTGTGTAGATTTTCATCGCCGATGGGAAAGAGCACGTATTTCTGCTCTTAAAAAAGCATTAGATTTTATCCCACAGGCTCTAGATACGGAAAAAGAGTTTCAACTTCTCACACTGGTAAGACCAGAATCTGAAAACCTTGTGTTAAAGCTTGTGTTTGACCATAGTTTTCAACTTGGAAAAAGTTTATCCCTGTTTTTGAAACGCCCCATCACACTGAAAGAAATCAAAAAAATCATAACCTCATCAAACCAATCTTGTCACCAGGGAGTTTGGCAAGATAAAGGCTTTGCTTTTGTATTAGAACGAGAGGGATGTGATTCACAAAAGAAAACAGGAAAGTTTTACTGCCAGTACTCTAGGGAAGCTATGGATGGTTTGACTATGGGGGCGTGCAAAGACGAGGGGTATGCACGCCACAAAAGCGTAGGGCATGGAGATGAAAACTGTGTTGATGTTTTCTACAGTGAAAATGCGAGATCCAATCAGTTTGGAGGCATTGCAAAAGAAATATCTGAAAAACTAGAGTTTCTGCAAGAAGAGTTTGAAAAAATGAACTTGAACCTCGTTTTTGATGGAATTCGAGAAGGTACGTTATTTTACCAACTTACCTCTAAAAATAGCTCTCTGTGTGGAAGTTCTGAAGACTTATTTCACCGTACCATTCAAGAAAGAATTAAAAAAGAATTCCCACTCCTTATCGTTCAAAATAGAACACCAAAATCTGTATTGGCAAAAAACAAAAATCACGAGGTGTATCCCCATGCCTAACGCAATTAAAAGAAGAGATTTTCTAAAAGGAATGGCTTATGTGGGCTCTTGGGGAGTGGCTTCGTCATGGATGCTCTCCCATAAACTCATGGCTGCTCCCATTCGTTACTTTAAACCCACCCACATCGAAAATCCTCTCGCTTTTTATCCGAATCGAGACTGGGAAAAAGTCTATCGTAATATTTTTGAACCAGACTCCTCTTTTGTTTTTTTATGCGCCCCCAATGACACCCACAACTGCCTCCTAAAAGCTTATGTAAAAAATGGAGTCATTATCCGAATTGGACCCAGTTATGGTTATGGAAAAGCAACGGACCTCTATGGCAATCAGGCTTCTCATCGGTGGGATCCGAGAATTTGTCAAAAGGGGCTCGCTCTTGTTCGCAGAATATATGGAGACCGTAGAGTAAAAGCTCCCATGGTGAGGCGAGGGTTTAAGCAGTGGGTAGAAGACGGATTTCCAAGAGATCCATTGACTGGAAAACCAGATCCTAAATATTTCGAGCGCGGAAAAGACAAGTGGTTAAGGATCGACTGGGAGGGAGCCTATGATTTGTCAGCTCGTACGATTGAGAATATCAGCAAAACTTATTCTGGAGAAAGTGGAGCAAAATTGCTTAAAGCACAAGGATATGACCCCAGCATGATTGAGGCAACAGAAGGTGCGGGGACTCAGACTATTAAGCTTCGGGGTGGGATGGCATTCTTGGGTGCAACACGGATTTTTGGGCTTTATCGATTTGCCAATATGCTCGCACTCATGGATGCAAAACAGCGTGGAGTTTCGCCTGATCAAGCCATCGGTGCAAGAGGTTGGGACAGTTATAGCTGGCACACGGATCTCCCTCCTGGGCATCCCATGGTTACAGGGGCACAGACCAATGACTTTGATCTTTTTTCTACAGAATATTCAAAATTAATCATTGCCTGGGGAATGAATTGGATCACCACTAAAATGCCAGACTCCCATTGGCTAACAGAGGCGCGGTTGAAGGGAGCAAAGACTGTTGCTGTAACGGTAGAATACAGTGCTACGGGATCAAAGTGTGACGATGTCATTATTATCCGTCCTGGAACAGATCCTGCATTTGCCCTGGGAGTTGCGCAAGTTATTATTTCTAAAAAATTGTATGACGAAGACTTTGTGCAAAAAAATACGGATTTACCTTTTTTAATTCGCTTAGACACGCTCCAACCTCTCCGCCCAGAAGAAGTGTTTGCAAACTATAAAGCCACTCCTATCGAAACCATGAGCTTTATCAAGAAAGGCGAAAAAACATTACCAGGGAATTTACAAAAAAATCAATTTGCAAATGAGAACATGCAAAAAGATTTTAGTCCGTACGTTATTTTTGATAAAAAAATAAAAAAATTAGTCCCGGTAACACGAGACCAATGGGGACAGACATTCTCTCAAACCGAAATGAAGCCAGACCTAAGAGCCCATCGAAAAATAAAACTCATTAACGGCAATGAAGTCGAAGTCAGAACGGTTTTCCATTTGACAGAGGAATATCTCAATAAAAACTTTACACCCAAACTCACCGCTCTTGTCACAGGAACCCCAGAAAAAACCATCGTCAATCTTGCACTGGATATTGCAAAAAATAAGGAAAAAACTCTTTTTGCCTGCGGAATGGGCCCCAATCAGTTTTTTAACTCAGATCTAAAAGACAGGGCTATTTTTTTAGTGGCTGCTCTGACTCGAAATGTTGGCTTTCCGGGTGGAAACGTGGGGAGCTATGCCGGAAATTATAGAGCGGCACTTTTTGGAGGGATACCACAATTTGCAACAGAAGATCCCTTTCACCTCCAACTTGAAAAAGGAGGCAAAATTACAGTAAAAAAATATCTCCATTATGAGTCACTCCATTATTTTAACTATGGAGACAGACCCTTAAGACTTGGCAACAAACTTTTTACAGGACATGGCCACTTGCCCACTCCTACAAAAATGATGTGGTTAAATAACTCTAACTCAGTGATCGGTAACATTAAATGGCATTTCGATGTCGTCAATAATACTCTTCCAAAGCTAGAGTTTATTGCTTACTCAGATTGGTGGTGGACTGGATCCTGCGAGTACTCAGACATTGTATATGGTGTAGATAGTTGGGCTGAGTTCAAGGTTCCAGACATGTGTGGCTCTTGCACGAACCCTTTTGTTCAGATTTATCCGAGAACTCCCGTTCCAAGAATTTTTAATACCAAAAGTGATATTGAAGTGATTGCTGGTGTATCCAAACGATTGGGCGAGATTTTGAACGAACCTCGCATGAAAGACATGTGGAAGTTTGTTTCCGATGGTGACGTCGACGAATATCTGCAGAGAGTGATTGATCATTCGTTTACGCTAAAAGGATATGACTTTAAAACTCTAGAAAAAAATGCCAAAGAAGGGATTCCAGCTTTACTCAATACAAGGACTTACCCGAGAGTTTCCTCCTTTGAGCAAGCAAAAAACGAACAACCTTGGCACACAAAATCTGGTCGGCTAGAGTTTTATCGATTCGAATCGGACTTCATTGATAGCGGAGAAAACATGGTTGTTTACCGAGAGCCCATTGACTCCACTCATTATGAACCTAACGTGATTGTAGCTCATCCTCATACAGCCATTCGGCCAAAAACTCCAAAAGATTATGGACTCGATCCAAAGGATCTTTCGGTGGAGGCAAGACAGGTCAGAAATGTTCTGAAAACGCCAGAAGAGTTGATTCGATCTCAACATCCGCTGAAATTAAAATTATACTCTCACGTTTACCACACTCCTAAGTACCGACATGGAGCTCATTCGACCCCTGTCGATACTGATTATACTTCGGTTTGGTTTGGTCCATTTGGGGACGTGTATCGACACGACAAGAGAATGCCTGCCAACTCTGAAGGCTACGTTGACATCAATCCGCTCGATGCAAAGGCTTTAGGCGTAGAAGATGGAGATTATGTCTATATTGACGCTGACCCAGAAGATCGGCCTTTTAGGGGTTGGAAAGAAAATACACTGGAGTACAAAGTCGCACGGCTGCTTTTGAGAGCTCGTTATTACCCGGGCACACCCCGTGGAATCGCGCGCACTTGGCACAACATGTATGGTGCGACGTTGGGCAGCGTAAAAGCTCACGAAACGAGGCCAGACGGTTTGGCAAAAAATACTGAAACCAACTATCAGTCTATGTACCGTTATGGGAGCCATCAAAGTGCCACACGAGCATGGCTCAGGCCCACTCTCATGACAGAATCCCTTGTCCACAAGGGCATGTTTGGCCAAGGAATTGAAAAGGGTTTTGCTCCTGATATTCATTGCCCAGTGGGTGCTCCCAGAGAAGCTTTTGTGAAAATCACTAAAGCAGAATTAGGGGGTATGGATGGAAAGGGAATGTGGAGGCCCGCCTCACTTGGCTTCAGACCTACCTACGAAAACAAAGCAATGAAAGAGTATCTAAAGGGTCATTTCTTAAAGAAAAAATCTTAGGAGAGTTTATGTCAAAAGTAAAAAATTGGCACTTGGGACGTGAGATGGAATATGTTTACGAAGAACATCGCCCCAAAAAACAATGGTCCATAGTATTCGATTTGAATAAATGCATTGCCTGCCAAACTTGTACACTGGCTTGTAAAACCACCTGGACGAGTGGAAAAGGCCAGGAATACATGTTTTGGAATAATGTCGAAACAAAGCCCTATGGGAGCTATCCACTGGCATGGGATGTGCGAGTTTTAGAAAAACTAGGTCAACAAGAGTGGGGGAAAAAAGAACCTTATTACGGGAAGACGATTTTTGAGGGAGCCCTGCCGACCGAAAGGGCCGTACACTTTCATCCCAAAGACGAAGACTGGATGTATCCCAATCAGGGCGAAGATGATTGCTTAGGAAATGTAACAAGGGGTGACTCTATTACTCTTCCGCACGACAAGTGGTTTTTTTATTTACCTAGAACTTGTGCTCATTGTACTTATCCCGCTTGTCTCGCTGCATGCCCCAGAAAAGCAATTTATAAAAGAGACGAAGACGGAATTGTTTTGATCGATCAATCCAGGTGCAAAGGCTATGGAGAATGCGTTCGAGCCTGCCCATACAAAAAATCAATGTACAACCCTTATACAAGAGTGAGCGAAAAATGTATCGGTTGCTATCCCGCAGTTGAGAAGGGCTATCAACCCATGTGTGTGCAAAACTGTATTGGGAAAATTAGAATCATGGGGTTTGTAAACCCTCCCTGGAAAGTGAGAGAGAATAATCCAATTGATTATTTGATTCACAAAAAAGAATTAGCCCTGCCTTACTATCCACAACTGGGATTAGAGCCTAATATCTATTACATCCCACCCATCCATGCTGATAAAACATACCTCACTCAAATGTTTGGACCCAATGTCGAACACTCAATAGAACAATATAAAAAAATAAAGAACGACATTACAACACAGGGTCTTTTGGTTTTGATGGGTAGTACGGATCGAATTATTCATAGTTTTGAAGTTAAAAACAATACGGCCTATGGATATGACGAAAAGGGAGACGAAATTGTCCATGTTCCTATCACAGAACCACTTTATGAGAGAGAAAGCTTTGATGCCAAACGTCAGGTTGTCAGGAACAATACGCCCTAACTAAGGAGTAAACATGAAAATAAAAAGAAACTTATTTTTACTTTTTTTTATATTAAATTTATGTCCCTCAATTGATGCAGCCGAACTTATTTCTAAGTTTGTGAAGGCAGACTTCTCCCATTTTCCAATGGGCGATGACATCTGGAAGGGAGCACGCGAAGAAACAATTAAACTCATGGCTCAACCCATGGCCATCCCAAGACCCAAAGAAACAAACACATCCGAAATTTATGTCAAAACCTTAAATGATGGAAAATGGATTGCCTTTCGAATCAGGTGGAAAGACACAGAGAAAAACGAAGCAGGTAGGTTGGGTCAGTTTTCGGATGCACTTGCTCTTGAGTTTCCAGTCAAAAGTAACCTTTCTCCACCTCCGATTTTCATGGGTGCCAAAGATAACCCTGTTCATGTTTTTCATTGGCGCGCTCAGTATCAGGCAGACAAAGAACGCGGAAAACCCACGATGAAGGATCTTTATCCCAATATGAATGTCGACATTTATCCTATGGAATTTCAGGACCAAGGCTACCTCATGGGATTAACCGAAGAAAAAAGAGAAGTCTTCTCACATGGGATGGCAGCAGGAAATCCTCAGTCGTACAGAAAAATCCATGGTGTGGATGAGATTTTTGCTGAAGGTTTTGGGAGTAGCTCCGTCATTGAAAACGTTGAGTCAATTGCACAGGGGGCTTGGAAAAATAATGAATGGGATCTCGTTTTGTCTAGATCGCTTAAGCGCGAAAACGGATCTATTTTAGAGTCTGGAAAAGGGAGCTTTGTAGGTTTTGCTGTTTGGCAGGGAGGCAAAGACGAAGTGGGATCTAGAAAATCAGTCACCATGAATTGGACACCCCTTAAGATTCAAGCAGAATAGGAGTACTTATTATGGAAAATAATTTTGCAAATAAAGTCTCACAGTTTGTCTTGGCTTCACTTATTACGTCTTACCCAGACACAGCTTTTCCCGATCATCTGTCAAAAATATCTCAAACTGAGCTTGATTGTAGTGAACTCATGGCAATGCTCCACTCCTATTGCGAAAGCCAAATCAAATTAGATAACCTCAGGTCTGATTATATTGACATTTTTGATCGAGGAAAAAATCTAAACCCTCTTTATGAAACAGAATATGAGAGAGAGCGAACACAAGTAAAAGCCACAACGCTTTCAGATATTGCTGGATTTTATAAGGCGTTTGGATTTGACTTCGATGGCACAAGCTATCCAGAAATGGTGGACCATGTGTCTGTTGAGCTTGAGTTTTATGCCTTGTTGCTCATGAAACAAGCTTATCTTGAAGAAAATAAAACGACAGAGGGTGTGTCCATAACATTAGATGCTAGGAAAAAATTTCTAAAAGATCACTTGGGTCGCTTTGTTGGTTCCATTGCTGAACGGCCAGGGGTCAAAGAAAACCATTTTTATTCTCGTGTTTTTGATTGGTGTAAAGATTTGATTCAAACAGAATGCCAAGAACTTGGGGTCAAAGTGATTCCAGCCCAGTGGTTTTCAGTATCACAAAAGCCGCAAGATTCTGGCGAAATGTGCTGCGGGGATCATAAAAATTGACAAAATTACAAGATCCTTTTGATAGGAAATTTTCTTATCTCCGACTTTCTGTTACAGATGTCTGTAATTTTAGGTGCGTTTATTGCCTCCCCAAGGGCTATCAAAAACCAAAAAAATCTTTTACTCCTTTAACATTAGTTGAAATCAAAAATCTCGTGCTCGCATTTTCTGAGCTAGGTATCACCAAAGTGAGGCTGACCGGTGGAGAGCCCACAACAAGACATGACATTGTCGAAATAGCTCGAGTGATTTCAGAAATCCAAGGAATAAAAAAAATCGCACTGACCACCAATGGTTATCGTTTAAGTGAACTCGTTCCCCACCTTAAAGCAACGGGTCTGTCCTCCCTCAATGTCAGTGTGGACAGCTTAGATCCTGAAAATTTTTCTAGTATTACGGGCAAGCCCTTGCTTCATAAAGTTCTCGACGGGATAAGTCGCGCAATTCAAGTCGGAATAGCATCAGTAAAAATAAACGTAGTTTATTTGAAAAAAATAAATAGCGCAGAACTTGAGCGATTTTTAGACTGGGCCAAAGAAACCCCTGTCGCTATTCGCTTTATTGAGCTCATGGAGACTGGAAAAAATAAAGTATTATTTCAATCCCATCACCTCTCATTAGGAGAAATTCAATTTTACCTTTTAAAGTCGGGCTGGAGTTTAATCCCAAAAGAAACTGACAGTGGGCCCGCCTGGGAGTACTGCCACCCAGAGTATAGGGGTCAAATTGGAGTCATTGCTCCCTACTCAAAAGATTTTTGCCAGTCTTGCAACCGGCTACGCATTTCTTCTCAAGGCGAACTCAAACTCTGTCTTTTTGGTGAAAAAAATTACTCTTTGCGCCACCTCCTCCAATCGCAAAAATATAAAGAAGAGCTCAAATCAACAATCCAACATTTGATCTATCAGAAACCCATTTCACATTTCTTACACGAGGGAAAATATGGAAACACATGGAATCTATCCTCCATCGGAGGATAACTCTTCGCAAATGGTGGATGTTAGCTCAAAAGACATCACCTTACGCAAAGCGCGTGCAACAGGAAGAATTCAAGTTTCTCTAGAAATCATAGAAAAAATCAAATCAAACACAATTCCAAAGGGAGATGTTTTTAGAGTGGCAGAAGTCGCTGGCATTCTTGCTGCCAAAAAAACTCCAGAGATCATCCCCCTTTGCCATCCCATCCTTATTGAGTCTGTTCGAATCCATTGCGAAATAAAAACGCCACATGCGATAGAAGTGACCTCCGAAGTCATAGCCCAAGCCAAAACAGGTGTTGAAATGGAAGCTTTGGTGGCCGTGCAAGCGGCACTGCTGTGCATTTATGACATGACAAAGGGGCTTTATCCCTACGCTACCATCGAAGACGTTCATGTTGTATCTAAAACGGGTGGAAAATCGGAACATTGGCCAAACCCTAAAAACAACACACAACAATTAGATATAAAAGTTGGGATCCTGACCGTGAGTGACCGTTGTTCAAAAGGCAAACAAGAAGACAAATCCGGAAAAACAATTGAGTGTTTTTTTACTGAAACAAACTCTACTCTCATCGGGAGTCTCATCGTACCAGACGATGTGGGCAAAATTCAAAGTGCCATCAAAAATTTAGCATTTGAGGAAAAAGCAGACCTCATTATCACAACAGGTGGGACTGGACTCGGCCCTCGAGATCAAACTCCTTTAGCGCTACAGACGCTTTGGACAAAGCCCTTGCCAGGAGTTGGAGAACTCTTAAGGAGTAAAGGTTCGCTACACACTCCACTTTCTTGGCTGAGCCAAATGGAGGCTGGATTGATCGAAAATACCCTGGTGGTCTCCCTACCAGGCAGCCCAAAGGCTGTAAAAGAGTCCCTAGATATTTTGAGCCCCTTACTGGTGCATATTTTTGACATGATTCGCGGAGAGAATCATGAAGGTAAAATGATTCGCGGAGAGAATCATGAAACTTAAATGGCTATCCAATCAATTTCTTGGAGCCTTTTCTGACGGAGCGATTTTGATTCCTATGATCGCTGTGCTCTCTGCAAAGTCTGGATATAATATTAAAACTCTACTCTTCAGTGCAGGGATTATTTATTGTGTGAGTGGAGCTTATTTTAAAATCCCAATGGCTGTGCAACCTCTAAAATCACTGGTGATCACGGCTCTTGCAATTCAAGCAAGTCTCACCGAAATTAGGCTAGTGGGAGCATTGATTGGACTACTTTGCCTGTTTTTGACTCTCTTTGATGCCAATGCACTTGCTAAAAAAGTACCCATTGAGCTGATACACGGGCTCCAAGTAGCATTGGGTGTTTTACTTATTTTACAAGGGTTTAGAGCTATCCACACAGAAGTGCTTGTTGTTTTAGTTGTTTTAGTTATTATTTACTATTTCTTCGAATTTCCGATTTTAGGCGTATTGGCTTGCCTTGGAATTTTATTCTCTTTCACACGCACACTACCCATCCCTGGCAGCACAATCAATATAAACGGAAGTGAGTTTAGATTTTCAGTTATTATTTCACTTTTACTTCCGCAAATAATTCTGACACTCAGCAATTCAGTCATTGGAACGTATCACGTTTCACAGTACTATTTTCCAAAAGGGGCAAGCAAAGTAACTCCCAAACGACTTTTAACTTCGATTGGGATTGGAAACATTTTGACAGCCTTATTTGCGGGTCTCCCCTTTTGTCATGGCTCTGGTGGAATTACGGCACATTACTTGGGTGGAGCCAGACATTACATTTCAAACTTTATTGTAGGCTTTTTTCTAATTGGAGTATTCATTTTTCTCCAATTTTCTAAAAATTATTTTACCTTTCACTATCCTCCCATTCTTTTGTCAAGCTTGCTCATATCAGTAGGAGTTTTTCATATCAAATTAGCAAAAGAGACTTGGATTAAAAAAGAAAATGGCAAACCAACCCTCATGCTGATGGCTCTTACTGCACTGACAACACAAAACTTACTCTACGCACTGGGGATTGGAATATTTCTAGAACTCATCAGTAAACGGATCTATAAATTGACAGGAGCACGCTCATGATCACTTATGCACAAGCTTTAGAGATCATCTATGAAGCTGGAAATAAAAAAATATTAGGAACAGAAAAAATTTCAATAGAACTATCCATCGGAAGAGTCTTAGCGGAATCCATTTATAGCCCAGAGGATCTGCCAGGATTTGACAACTCAGCGATGGATGGTTTTTGTGTTGTCTCAAAAGAGACTCTCACCGCAAGTCAAGCTCACCCCATTGAGCTTTCAATTTTAGATACAATTGCAGCAGGGGACTCCAAGAAATTTGATCCAAGCACATTGGCTGAAAATCTTATCTGCTTCGAAATCATGACCGGAGCTCCTCTTCCTCATACGCAGTTTGATGCAGTGGTTAAGGTAGAAGATGTAAAGCGGTTGGGAAATAAAATCATATTGACCCGACCCATTCTCAGCAAAGAAAATGTTCGACATCAAGGTTCCGATACTCAGATGGGAACTTTAATCCTTGGATCTGGGACTCCACTCTCGCACCAACACTTACTCATGCTCGCAGCACTGGGCATAAGCGAAGTTTCTGTATTTAAAAAGCTAAAACTAGCCCTTATTTCAACTGGAAAAGAACTGGCTCATTATACCGAAAAGGAGTTAAAACCAGGACAAATTAGAAATTCTACAGCGCCCTATTTATTGAGCCTACTAAACTCTCTGGGGTTTAACGTGACCTATATAGGAAACATCCAAGATGATCCGGGTTACTTCAAAAAAAAATGTGACAAAATTATTTTTGATGATTTTGATATTCTTCTTACAACGGGTGCTGTCTCTGTAGGGAAATTTGATTTCATCAAAGAAGTATTAACTCAAATGAAGACAGAAATTCTATTTCACAAATCTGCTATTCGACCTGGCAAGCCTATTCTGTTTGGCGAATTTTGCCACCTTGCCAGTCATCACTCTGTGTTTTTTGGGATGCCTGGAAATCCAATCTCAACGGCAGTTGGGGTGAGGTTTTTTTTAATTCCCTACCTGCGTTGTATCACAAAACAACCCATGGAGGCGCCTCTTTTGATTGAGCTTGAAAACGAAGTGAGAAAACCCAAAGACCTGCGCTGTTTTTATAAAGCTAAACTCACTATTGTCTCCTCAAAAGCTAAGGTGACTGTTTTACCTGGACAGGCCTCGTTTATGGTCAGCCCACTCTTAGAGTCAAGCGCTTGGGCTGTTCTTCCAGATAGCAAAGAGGTGTTCGAGCCTGGAGAAAAAATCGATGTTTATCCATTATTACCCCAAACCTATTTTTAAATTAAGCCAAGGAAAATAAAATGATTAAAATAAAATTTCAATTTTTTGGTCTGTTAAAAAAGCAAATTCCAGCTCCTTTTATCGAAATGGAAGTCGAAGAAGGAATAAAACTAAACCAACTCGTCACAAGGCTTCTCAATGTATTAAAAAACGAAGGACACTGCTTACTCAATATCTCTACTCTTGACGAGTGCGCTATTGCCAACGAATCAAGAGTACTAGATAAAAATGAAGCAATCCATGAGAGCTGCACTCTTTCACTTTTGCCGCCAGTTTGTGGAGGTTAAGTATTTTGTTTAAATATAAAATAAAAATAACAAAAAAGCCGATAGAAATGAGTAAAATCCTAGAGGAACTTCAAGACCCACGGAGTGGGGCCTCGACGCTCTTTGTTGGCTCTGTTCGCAATCAGAATCTCGGGCGAGTTGTAAAATCCGTTCACTACGAAGCTTTTGTTCCACTTGCACTTAAAACCCTTGTTTTGATTTGTAAAAATGCAAAAAAACAGTTTAGCCCCAATAAAGAACTTCTTAAAATCGCCATCGTTCATCGGTTAGGAAAACTCAGTGTTGGTGAAATGAGTGTCGCAATTGGCGTGGCAACGAAACATCGCGACGAGTCGTACAAAATATCGAGATTCATTATTGAAGAACTAAAAAAACAGGTCCCCATTTGGAAAAAAGAACATTATGTAGACGGAGAAAGCGAGTGGCTTAAAGGACATGCACTTTGCAACAAAAACCATCGGCGTCGTGCTCATGGGCGGTCAATCGAGCAGAATGAAGTCTCCTAAGGAGGATCTCATCTTTCAAGGAAAAAAATGGATTGACCACCAACTCAGCACTCTTACAAAGACCCTCAAAGGGATTCCATCCTTTGTCGTTGTCAGTGGCAAACCAAAAGGCTACCCCTCAGTCAAAGATATCAAAAAAAACCTGGGACCGCTGGGTGGGATATATTCTGTGCTCAGAAATTTTTACCCTATTCTAAAGAATAGCTCTATTCTCTTTATTCCAATTGACATGCCATTTCTTTCCGAAAAATCACTCAAAAAATTAATTCAAGCTCCTGTGACTCAAAATATTGATTACATAGGTTTTAAATCATACGAACTTCCTTTTTTATTAAAAATATCTGAAAAAACAGTCAAATTGGCACAGTCCTTTTGTGATGACTCAATCTGCTCTCGCGATCGCTCGATCAAAAAATTTCTGGCGTGTTTGAATTCGCGTATCATTGGTGTTCCAAAACAACTGCAGTTTGAGTTCTGCAATATCAACACTCCCGAGGAATGGAAGCTACTTTATGAACATTCGATTATCTCCGAATGAAATTCGATTTCGTTTTAAAAAAAATGAGCTTGAGAATCTATTAAAAACAGAAAAAATCGAAGAGACTCTCTTCTTTTCCAGAGAAATGGGTTTTAGTTACTGTGTTTTAATGAAACGAAATATTTCAGAAATGGAGCTTTGTTTGTACCCCAATCAATTTGTATTGCATATCCATCCTCATCAGATAGAAACGTTATTAAACCAAGATCTAAGAAAAAACTCAGGTCTGTTTCAGGAAATTTATAGGGACGAAACAAATGTGTTAAAACTAAAAGTCGAGATTGATTTAGATCCTCACCCTTTTTCGAGGGGGCCTTTCCAGGCCGAAAAGCCGCCCTCAAGCGAATAGACATCTAGAATTCCCTTATTTTTTATGTCTAAAACAAGTTTTTTTGAGCTATTCCCTACTCCACAATAAAAGACATATTTTTTACCTAAATAGTGTATATTTTTAAGTTGCTCGTCATTGAGACAGAGAGACCCTGGGATACGACCCAACTTCCATTCGAGAGGACTTCTGAGATCAATCAAGACCAGGTGTTCTGTTTGCATGAGTGCAGTCAATTCTTTTTGTGCCAGTTCAAGGTTTTGAGTCTGAAATACCTCCAAAGGACTCTGCATTTTGCTTTGACCTATATTTTGAAAAGAACAAGTCGTACAATTTGAATTTTTTTGAGTTTTAAAAATTGAAAAATTCATAGTTTGAGTGTCCATCACAAGAAGCTTATTTAATAATAATTCAAAAGGTGCTGGAGGACTGTCTTGAGACAAAATCCATTTTAAAGTTTCCAGGGCTAGTATAGATCCTAGGATACCTGCCACAGGACCTAAAATTCCAGTTTCAGAGCAATTAGGGACCCCTTCCTTTGGAGGCTCTGGGTAAAGACAACGGTAACAATTTCCTTTTCCGCCTCCTTTTTCTGGCCAAAACAGCGACGCTCTCACCTCAAATTGGGAGAGAGCGCCGAAAACCCAAGGGGTATTCATTTTTGTGCAATAGTCATTGATTAAATATTTAGTGTCAAAGTTATCTGTGCCATCAATAACAATATCATAACCAGAAAAGACATCCGCTACATTTTGTGAACTCAGCAAGTCCGGGTAAGTTTGAATTTCGACTTTAGAGTTGAGTTGAGTGAGTTTTTCTTTTGCAACCTCAGTTTTTAATTCTCCCTGATCTGATTCAGAATATAAAACTTGTCGATTTAAGTTTGATCTATCCACACGATCAAAATCTACTAGACCTATTTTTCCAATACCTGCTGCAACTAAATATTGAGATGCGGGCACGCCTAAGCCACCCACCCCAACACAAAGTACTTTAGCTTTCGAAATTTTTTCCTGGCCTTTTTCTCCTACCTCTTTGAGTAGAATTTGTTTTATGTAGCGCTGATCCATACTTTTTCAGCTTGTCTGGCCGCTTAAATAAGAAATTACATGGTGTGCCGTGTAAGATTGCTGTCCATGGGGAAGAAATTGCTTTAACTGAAGCAAATCATCCCCTGCAGTAAGAAGAGGTAGCTCTTGATAACCATTTTTTTGAATTTGCCCAAGTCCGATGTTTGACATGAGTGCATTACACAAGCACTTCCGACCGACGGTGTCTTCGATCTTGCCGCCCTTGTGAACATAGTCGTCAATAGGTTCTGCCGGGCAGCGATAGATCATACTTCCATCTGGACGATTTACGATTTGCCTGAGATAGCCGAGATCACACTTCCGAGAACGTGCTTGATACAAAGCACTTTCTGACAACGTCCCTTCTAGTGGAGCAATCTTAAACGGAAACCCCGTGGGTGATGCAAAAGGATCAGTAAAGACAGCCTCGGGTTTGGTAGGATTATTAAAACACCACTTTTCGATCACTGCTTTTCGTAAATGCTCCGACAAACCCGACTCGTTGCAAAACGCAAATGCGGTGCCAACCTGTATGCCAGTTGCACCGACACTGAGCGCTTGCTGGAGTTTATCTGGAGATCCAAATGATCCTGCAAGCCAGAATGGAAGACCGATCTTTCGAATTGCCTCCAAGTCAGCTTCGTCCTTTGCACTGTAAATGGGTTCACCTCGTTCATTGAGTTGCAGAGGTCCTCTAGGTGGGGCGTTATGTCCTCCCGCCAAAGGACCTTCGATTATGAAACCATCTACCTTACCTGTAGATTTTCGAGCCAGATGTAGAGCTAGTGTAGCTGACGAAATAATCGCTAAAAACTTTGGCCTTATTAAGGAAGACCGAGCCATTTTTGGAAATACGTGCATCGGATCAAAGCTGATTCGAATGTCTGTGTCAGGATTAGACTCGGCAACTACGATCTTAATCGAGGCTTCATTTTGCTCTGAAAATCTGTCCAAGACGCCAGGAATTTCGCGAGGAACACCTGCTCCCATGAGTACGTAATCTACCCCAGCAAGCATTGCACCATAGATACCAGGAAGATTCGAAGTTTGAAGTTTTTCTAGAAAGTTGATCCCAATAACTCCGTCGTGGCCTTCTTTTGCGAGAAAAACTTCAACAAAACTAGCAACCACACTCAACTGCTGTAAAAAAAGAGGTGCACTCACCGAAGGAAGTGGGATCCTCTTATAGCCTTTTCCAAGAGAGCGGCCATTTTGCAGCCAAAAAGAGGAAAGAACCTGTTCGATAAGAACGCCATCAGGAAAGTGAGCAAGTGCCCGCCGCACGTGTCCTTCGGCGTCACTATCTTGAAGTCTGCGGATCAAAATCGTATTGATGCCTGTCCCAGATACCACTCCCAGTTGTCCGAGCGTAGAGACGGCCTTTGCTAGTCTCCAATCAGATACTCCGACACCCATGCCTCCTTGAATAATCAGCGGTAGACTCATATCCTTCCCATAACACATTTTTACCCACTCAAGGGTTCAAAATTGAGAGATTCCACCATCCCGCGGATGCTGAAATTTGGGTTTGGTTTTCCGAAGGAGCCGAGCCTAGCCATCGCTAAAACTGAAAAACATTAGTAGTCAAGCACAGCATGAAGGCTCTTCTGCTGAAGCACTTTGCCCAGATACCGCTTCTTTATATGCTTTAAATGCTTTAATAGCCCACATTTCACCCACACAGCCACCCATAGTAGAGGCAATAGCTAAAAACTCACCAAGTTCTATTTCTGTAGTGCCAACTGCTACTGCGCGATGGATATAGTATTTAAAACATGGCTCACATCGAGCCGAGATAGCCCAAACCATCGCAGTGAGAATTTTAAATTTCTGAGGTACCTCACCATCTGAAAAGATTGCCTTCTTCCTCATTTGATCAATCAGTGCTGGGATTCCACTTGTGATTTTAGAAAAGTCCTTCATTAAGTTTAAGGCAGGATCAATTTTATTATAATCCATAAGTCCTCCATTAGTTTTCTATTTTTTTGCATTCTTGAGACGTTGCTTTATATCCCACATCGTTAATTGCTTTCTTAATAGCTTCTGCATTCGTTTGTGCGGGATCAAATTGAACAACTGCATTTTTCTTTTCAACAAAGACTTTGGCTACTTCAACGCCCTTAATCTTCTTCACGGCAGCTTTCACCGTGATGCCACAGGTAGCGCAGGTCATCCCTTGTACATTATAACAAGCCTGCTCTGCCCTGGCTAAGCTTGCTACGTTGAGCATGCTTATAAAAACCAAGTATATTATTTTTCTCATTTCTCCCTCCTTTAGGAAAAAAACCAGACAACCCACTGTGGGGAGGTTATTCCCAAGACAGCAACTGAAACTCCAATCCAATAAAATATAACCATCTTTCTATATTTTTTGGGATCGGCACAAATGGACCCTGGTTCACAACTGTTACGTCTTCGATAAAGTGTAAAACCAGCAACTCCAAAAAGCACTAAGACTAAAATTAACATGGGTACGCGGATCACATCAAATTTTGCCAGAGCTGCTGCACCAGATACTCCAAGAATTGTCAAAATGAGAGGACCTACACAACATAAAGGGACTAGCATAGAAGCAATAATTCCAGTTGTCACAAGCCATCCAGATTTATTTCCGACTTTGCTCTTGTTCATCTCGTTCCAACTCCCGCTGCTCGCAGTTCCTTTTCGCTCACGGTACCACTTATACAGCAATCAAGAAGTCTACCGTCTACAACGATAGCAGGAACTTTTGTAATGCCATATTTTTTTGCTTTATCTCTACACTCATTGGTGGCACATCCAGCATTAAGGTCGTAGATTACGACATTGCATGATGAACATGCTATTTTTTTAACTAGGGCCACAACGGGCTCACAAACCGGACAGCCAGAAGTGAAAACCTCAATTTTTCTATTAGCCATAATTTAGGACTCCTTCTATCATCAGCTTAACCCCTATACCCAAGTATAGGGTCAATAGAAATTATTTTCTTGGCCTTGTACCTATATATAGGGTTAGAATATAAGCATGAGAAACGGTGTGTCTAAAACTTTAACTATTGGTCAACTAGCGAAGGCTGCTGATGTTAACATTCAAACCGTTCGTTTTTATGAAAGAAAAGGAATTTTAAAACCCCAAACACGACTAGAATCAGGCTATCGTATTTACAACGAAGACAGTCTTAGACGTCTTCGTTTTATTCGTCACGCAAAGGATTTGGGTTTTAGTCTTAATGAGATTCAAAGTCTCCTCAATCTCAGGGTGCGTTCAGTAGAAAGTTGCAATCAAGTTAAATTGAAGGCTGAGCAAAAGCTGAAAGATGTTCAGCAAAAGATCGTCCAACTCAGAACGTTAGAACGAACCCTCAAGGGTCTCGTTTCTGATTGTGAAAATCGTGTCGTTTCAGACTGTTGCCCAATAATTAAAAAAATGGAAATCTAAACTATTCTGTTAAAGCTTGTTTCGGGGGCCATTGCCGCCACAGCTTTAGTGTTTTCATACAGCAATTTTGAAGGGTTCCCAAATGCTCCATGTAAGGCTGGCTAATCTTGAAAAATATAAAAAAATGACGGTAGAGCAGGTTTGTAATATATTTACTATATTCATATTGTTTATTTAATTAGCCCTTGGCATCACTACCGAAGAAGAGGGAACTACAGTTCCCTCTTTCATTTCAAACTTCCACTTCCAGATAAAGTAGATCGCTGGGTACACAAGAAGTTCTAGAGCGAAACTCGTTACGAGCCCTCCCACCATGGGGGCAGCAATACGTCTCATCACGTCGCTGCCTGCTCCTGCAGCCCACATAATGGGTAGTAACCCCATAAATGCTGCCATGACCGTCATCATCTTTGGGCGTATCCTCTTGACGGCACCGTGTATGATAGCGTCACAGAGGTCTTCTTTTGTTTTCATTTGCCCAGCCTTAACTTTTTCTTCGTAAGCCAGATCGAGATAAAGGAGCATAAAGACTCCTGTCTCAGCATCCAAACCCATCAGAGCAATCATGCCCACCCATACGGCAATCGAAATATTGTATCCAAGCAAAAAAAGAAGCCACACACTCCCAATAACAGAAAAAGGTACCGCGAGCATTACAATGCCAGTTTTTATAATAGATTTTGTATTCATGTAGAGCAAAAGAGCAATCAGAAAAAGAGTCAGAGGTATGACAACCTTGAGGCGCTCCTTTACGCGAATCATATTTTCGAACTGTCCGCTCCAGACGAGATTATATCCTGTGGGCACTTTTACTTTTTGTTCGACAACTTGCTTAGCTTCTTCTACATAACCGCCGATGTCTCTCCCAGCCATATCAACATAGACAAAACCAGCAAGAAGTCCGTTTTCGTTTCTGATCATCGATGGCCCTTCGACCATCTTAATGTCTGCAATCTGAGCCATTGGGATTTGAACTCCATTTGCTGCAGGAACAAGAACCCGCTTAAGTGCGTTGATATTATCTCTGAATTCTCTGGCGTATCGAATATTGATAGGATATCGCTCTCGACCCTCTATGGTTGAGGTGATGTTTTCACCTCCAACGGCAGAACTGATAACCATTTGAGCTTCGTTGACAGAAATGCCGTATCTCGCAAGCTCATCACGATTTAAAACAAAATCTAAATAATATCCCCCTGCGGCTCTCTCAGCATAAACGTTTCGAGTTCCACGAATCCCTCTGACCGCGGCTTCAATTTGTTCACTGGTGGCTTGTATGACTTTAAGATCAGGTCCCATGACTTTAATGCCGATCGGGGTTCTGATTCCTGTAGAGAGCATGTCGATGCGGTTTTTGATGGGCATTGTCCAAATATTAGGGATTCCCGCAAATTTTAGTTTTTCATTCATTTCATTCTGGAGCTCATCAAATGTTTTATGAGGTGGAGTAGTCCAAGAAAAGAGTGGATACATAAATTGAGGGAGCCACGTGTACCATCGCTTGACGTGAGGCCATTCTGCTACAGGCTTCAGAACAACAGTCGTTTCGACCATCGAAAAAGGAGCAGGATCTGTAGGTGTTTCAGCACGTCCTGCTTTACCAAAAACACTTTTGACTTCTCCAAATTCTTTAATGAGCTTGTCTTGAATTTGCAAAATACGCTCGGCTTCTGTAACAGACATTCCGGGAAATGCTGTTGGCATATAAAGAAAAGCTCCCTCATTGAGAGGCGGCATGAACTCTGAGCCTAACTTCATGTAAATTGGTATCGTGGACAAAACTAGAATCACTGCTGCGGTAATTACTTGTTTGGGATACTTGAGAACAAAGTGAACTGCCGGTTCATAATATTTGAAAAGAACCCGGCTAATAGGATGCTTTTCTTCGGGGTAGTATTTGCCAACGAGGATCTGATTACCCAGCCAAATGATTTTTTTTCTTAAAAATTCGACCTGGTGATAAAACTTTGGGAGAACTCTAGTCAATGGTGAGTAGACAAAATAATCCATTCTTGTGAACATCATGCGAAGGGCAGGGTCAACCGTTACGGCAAGAAGAGCTGCTAAAGCCATTGCCAAAGTTTTTGAAAAAGCAAGCGGAGTAAAGAGTCTTCCCTCTTGATCTACCAAAGTAAAAACAGGCAAAAACGAAACAGCGATAACAAGGAGAGAAAAAAATACAGAGGGCCCTACTTGTTTAAGAGCATTTAAGCGAACTTCGTGAAAATCGCCCTTTCTTCCTGTAGAATTCCACTCCTCAAGTTTCTTATAAGCATTTTCGACTTCCACTATGGCCCCATCCACCAAAACACCAATAGAAATAGCAATTCCAGCCAAAGACATGATGTTAGTCGTAAGCCCCAAGAAGTACATGGGGATAAAGGCTAGGAAAACTGAAATCGGAATGGTAACAATAGGGACTGTTGCCGAAGGGATATGCCACAAAAAAAGAAGTATGACAAAGCTCACAATGATTACCTCAAGCTTTAGTTCATGCTTGAGAGTGTCGATGGCTCTTGTGATCAGATCAGAACGGTCATAGACAGGAACGATTTTTAATCCCGGAGGAAGACTTGGTTTTATTTCTTCGAGTTTTTCTTTTACTCGATTGATAACATTAAGAGCATTTTCTCCTTGGCGCATGACAACGATGCCACCAACAGCGTCTCCCATCCCATTGAGATCAGTGACACCTCTCCTGATATCAGGACCTAGTTCCACGTTGGCTAAGTGTTTAACCAGTATAGGAACACCTGTTTTGGGATCATGTCCCACTACGACTTTTTCAATATCACTTTTTTGCTTAATATATCCACGGCCACGAACCATGTATTCGGTGCCAGCAAATTCGAGCACCCTTCCACCCGTATCGCTATTGCCCTTTCGGACGGAGTCCACAAGCTGTGTGAGAGTCATCCCATAAGAAATAAGACGGTTGGGATCTACGTTAATTTGGTACTGTTTTACAAATCCTCCCACAGAGGCCACCTCCGCAACTCCGGGAACAGATTGCAGGTGGAATTTTAGCTGCCAATCTTGGATACTTTTCATTTGAGCAAGATTGAGATGATCTGACTCATCAATAAGGGCGTATTGGTAGACCCAACCCACACTTGTGGCATCAGGGCCAATTTCTGTTTTGACCCCTTCGGGAAGTCTTGGCAGGATTTTACTTAGATATTCTATAACGCGTGACCTTGCCCAATAGAGATCAGTTCTGTCTTCAAAAATAACATAGACATAGGAGTATCCAAAATCTGATAACCCTCGAACAGTTTTTATTTTTGGTGCGCCCAAAAGAGCTGTAACAATGGGATAAGTGACTTGATCTTCGAGTATGTCTGGTGACCTATCCCATCTTGAATAAATAATGACCTGCGTATCAGATAAATCTGGAATCGCATCCAGAGGGATATGTCTCACACACCACCACGCTCCTACCATGGCTACACCAGTGAGGATAAAAACGAGCAATTTATTTTTTGCACTCCACTCAATGAGGTTTTCAATCATTTTAGTTTTTGCAGTACCCCACGTAATTTTGATTCAGAATCAATGAGAAAATTGGCCGATGTGACAACCACATCACTCTCCTTAAGCCCTGAGAGTACTTCGTAATAATCATCTGTTCTAACGCCAACTTTTATGGGCTGGGGCTCGAAACGTCCCTTGTCATTGACAAGAAAAACAAAAGATTGTTGTTCAGAATGCATCACTGAGTTTTCAGGCACTACAAGTCGTTTACCTAAATCCACTTTGATCCTGACATTCAAGAAGGTATCTGGCCTGAGCAGACCTTCTGTGTCGGGAACTAGGGCTCTGAGACGAACAGTTCTTGTTGGAGAATTTACAACCGGGCTTATGCTTGAGATTTTACCGTGAAATGTTTTACCGGGAATGGATGGGGACTCGGCCTCTACTTCTGCCGAAGCACTTAGCCCCGCGACTTCATATTCGAAAACTTCTGCGTATACCCACACAGAACCGCTGGGTAAAAGCAGGTTGAGTGAATTACTCCCTCCCTTCGAAAGACCACGGATTTGAGTGTCTCCTAACCCCAGCAGCCGGAGCTTTGTTTTAGCAGATGTGATGAGTTCATTGGCTTGCTTTTGCAGTCCAGGATAAGAATTTCCCTCCATCTGAGACCTTGCAGTCACAGCCTGTTGATATTCTTCGATTGCTATGTATAAATCAGGATCAAAAGCAACTCGCCCGCTAGCCTTTACCTCACGATTTAATTGCTTAAACTCCACTTTTGCTTTTGTTACACCAATGAGCTGCTGTCTTTCGGATGATAATGTAAAACTCCCTCGGCCCTCCACTTGAGTTGATCCATTTTCCTCAACCTCGTCCGAATAGACAGCTACATAATCCATTCCCATATTGTCCTTAGTTGGTGCGGGCGAAGTAACTTTTGGATCCATAGGATTTCTGTAATAGAGAACCTTTCTTTCGTTTTTGTCAGAAGGTTTGTCAGAAGGTTTGTCAGAAGGTGTGTCAGCTGTGGCCCCATCGTCTACTTTTTGTAAATCCATGTGACAAACTGGGCATTGATCTGGATGATCCGAAATTACCGAAGGATGCATGGGGCAACTGTAAACTGTTTTTGGAGCTCTTCCGTGTCCAGCTGACTCCTGGAATTTTTTTTTGGCAATGATATAACCACCCATACCAAAAACAAGGGCAAAGGACGTACATAAAGCCAAAATTTTTTTCATTTTAGACTCTCTCCTAGTGGCTCGCCCAACAAGGCTTCTAGTTCAGCAATTTTAGATTCATAGTTTACCAGTGCTTCGTAATAGGACAACTCTGTTTGAAAACGAGTTTTTATGAGATTAAGGAGAGACGCATACTCAATTTTACCTGTAGAATAAGCTAATTTGCCACTCTGTGTAGACTGCTCAGCAAGGGGTAGCAGTCCCCCACCAAATAAACTCAGTCGTTTGTTAGCTTCTTGTAGTTCTGAAAAAATCGTGTGAACGCTATGAAGAATATGGTTTCTTTCTTCGTTTAACAGGGCGTCAGACTTTGCTTCTTGAGCTCTTGCGCCTTTAACCTCCTCTGATTGCTTGCTAAAGGTCCAAATAGGAAGTGACATAAAAACTCCACCTGAGACAAGACTTACACCTCGATCACCAGGACTTGGCTGTCTCTTTGTGTAGGAAACTTTGAATTCAAAATCAGGAAGATAGTTCCACTTTGCATAAGAGAGTTTAGTTTCAGCAGACTCAAGCAGAGCTCTCGCTGATTTGATACTAGGATTTTTAGAAATAATTTTTTCTGCTAAAATTTTCTCATTTATTGCTGAAAAATTAATGGAGGTTTTTTTGATTTCTTCAGGTTTACCAATTTCATGATGACTGGGTCTTCCTAAGATATGATTTAAATCCCCGGTTTTAGTTTGAATCAGTCTTTCAGCACTAAACAAATGATCTGTAAACGCGGCCTCCTCAAGCTGTACACTGAGAAGCTCAGCTAGAGTGATTTTGCCAAGAGAATTTCGACTGCGAGTCACTGCAACCATCTGTTTCATCACTCCCAATTGTTCGTGAGTGATGTCTTCCCTTTTATATGCTAAAAATAACTCATAGTAGGCAAGCCGCACATCTTTAATGAGTTGCAATTGTTGATTATTAAAATTTTCTTTTTTGGAGTTGTATTCGTGGGTTGTGGCTCTGCTCAACTTTGTGAGCTTTCCCGGAAATGGTATTTTCTGAGTAATACTCAGCTGGTTCCCAGTCATTCCAAACTCTCTTGAACTCAAAGTATCGGCTGGATAATTCATTGCCTCAAATCCAATCATTGGATCCTCATAAGCACCTCTCGGCCCTATCTCCGCTTCCTTGGAAAGAGCTTCATATTTTGATGCCTTAAGTAGTAGATTATTATCTAAAGCTTCTTGAATAACGTCTTTGAGTCTTATAGAGTCTTGGGCCAGGCCTTTGACCGATGGTAAAGCAGCCCCAAAAAGAAAACAACCAAAAAGAAAACAATAAGATAGCCAAAATAAATTAAACCGGGTGTTAAATACCATGTTTTACATCTTTCCCCGTTAATTAATACGCGCCACTATACATTTTTGTGACATTCAAACTTAAATTTTGTCATATCTAAAACCTGTAATATTCCTGGCGTCACACTACAAACTAGTCACAATACCTAGCAAAAAAGAATGACCAGAGAAATTCTCGCCAGTGACTGGAGAAAATATGTGACGATAATCAACCATCAATTGAGTTTTATCCGTACCCATCCAAGCAAGGTTATGGCGGATACCGAGCGTCGCATGATAAGCCAACGAACCTCCTCGTCTCTGAGCTCCGTCAAGGTCTGAAGACTGTAAATAGGTGTAATATCCCACCCCAAGTTCAACGACTGGCATCGCCCATTTCATTATTGGAGCATAGTCTCCCAAGTAGACTAACCCAAAAGTCAGCGGTAACAGTGAGAGCCGACTGGGGCCTGCGGGTATGCCATCTGCGAAGCTTGCGTTGCCTATGTGTGAACTGTAACCCAAGTCTACCCGTACACCCCAGCTTCCGAGAAATGTAATCGGAGTCGTTTCCCAGCCGATTTCTAAAGCAAACGCGGAATCATTTTTAGGATAATAAAAATTATAAGCGTCTCCAGTTAAGGTTGTTCCATTGAGCGATCTTGTTCCGATTTGAAATTGTAAGGTAGAAAAATGACTTGAGTCAGCTGAGGACAATTGCTCTAGGTAAACGACGTTTTGAGAGGACTTCGAAGCTCCTGGATCTAGAAGTAGGGGCAATTTTTCATTCCCAGCAGCCAATGACCCAGCAGCCGATAGAGCAACAAAACTCATTACGAGAACCCGATTCACTTTGCCACCTTCAGATTAGCAATCTCGCCAAGGCCCTCGTGAAAAATTAAGCCTTCGATATTTTTACCGGCATGAAGCCCCTTTAATGTTAGGGGATAGGCACCGGCCGTTTGAGCGACCAATCGGCGTGTATAAATATTAAATTCAACACGAGAAAATGGGAGTTCCACGTACTCAGTCGAGCCAAAAGCACCAAAATACAATCTCATGTTTCCGGTAATTGAAATCCCGTCAGGTTGAGAAAGATCCTCTGAGCTAATGAAATTCGCCGTGACCCTTTCGGGCAAATGGGATTGAGTATTCGTATTTTCAAGTTTCCCCTGGTAGATCCCAGCCAGAGACTGAATTTTTTCGTATCCAAGAGGAAATAAGGGATAAGATGATCCGACTGAAAAAATAACTTCTCCTGTTTCTCCCATAAAACGGTTACTCCAGTGTCCTCGCATGTCTGCGCCCACAAACTGTCCAAAGAGTGAGACATTGAGACCCTCTTGTCTCAGAGTGAGTTGCCCACTGATCGGGTTAAAGGACACATCATCGTAGGAATAAGTCGTTTGCTCTGTGGAGTTATCATCCCCAAAAATCAATCTCAATGTCGCTCTCACGTTGATAGCGTCAGGAAGTTTGACTGACGTACTCAGAGCCAACTTCGCCAATTGGAGTTGGTTTGATTTATCCCAAAGGGCAAGGCCTCTGTATTCGCCCTTAATATGATGGAGGGGGTGATCAGAAATTTTGCCTGTTCCACCCGATGATACCGAGCGAACGAGTTCCAGGCTCCCCTGCTCGGAAGCACTAGGAGCAGACCAAGTTCCATGCAAGACCGCTCTGTTAGTAGAAACATCAAGATAGATGAAAATGTCTTTATATTGGCTATTATTCACAACCAAGTTCATCTTTGCAGTATTCAGATCAAAATCACCCTTACCAACAGAGAAACTCACAAACTCAGAGCTAGAGTCATTTGGCAAATTTGGCGGCGAATTTGGAGCCGCTTCTGAAAAATTAAAGCGAATGAACCCCGACAATGTTGGAACAAGAATGGGATCCACCTGTCCATCTTGAGTTTCAGGAACATTTTTAATTTCTAAATTCAAGGTTATATTTTCTTGAGTTCCGGCAGATCGTATAAACTTTCCGTGGTATTCCCCAGCGACTTGCTGGAGCTCTTTAGTTTTTGTCTGCGTTTTGAGCTGATTTCGCTCTCTTAAACTTTCTCTTTCGCTTTTGTTATTGGTCCCACATGAAACAAAAAAGACAATAGAAATGCTTATTAGGACGCAGTGAAGCACAGATTGGATGATACTTGCTTTTACTTTCATACTTATGGCCATTTCTGCATTGTGACTCGTCCCACTTTTCCGAGTCCATCGGTATACAAGTCTCCCTCCGCTGTTGCATCGTAGGACATATACCCCTTAAAAGTAAGACCGTAGTTTTCGGTTTTAGCGGTCAAAAACCGACTGTAAGAATTAAACTGTACGTCCGTAAATTTTATTTCTATGTATTCTAGAGAATTGAAACTTCCAAGATACAATCTCAAATTTCCATTAATTGCTAACTTCGGTGTAGGGCCAGAGAGATCTTGGGTTGCAACAAATGACATTGTCAATCTTTCCGGAAGACTGGATTGGGGATTTGTGTTTGCAAGTATACCACGATAATATCCAGACAACTCTTTGACGTTTGTTGATGCAAGCGGTGGAACAGGAAAGTTGTCTTTTGTTGCTATAAATTTTCCAACCCGACCGACAATCGAAGAATACCAGTCCCCCTCAATTTGGCCCCCCTTAAGAATGGCTACGGCACTCACATCGCTTCCGTCGTTGGTAAATACCAGTTGTCCAGTGATGGGATTAAGGGGCACGTTCGCAAATTCGTAAGTTAGAAACTCATTCGAATCGGCTGCGCCAAAGATAATCCTCATATTAGCAGAAATTTTGAATTCTCCGCTCGGATTTGTTGTTTTTAAGGTGATCAGTCCGAACTGATAATAGTTAGTACCTTCATGCTGAAAGATAACCTTATAAAGTCCCGCAACTGAACTCACGTCCTGCGAGATAGCATATTGAGAAAAGACAAGGGCAACCAAAAAAGTCGCTGAAAAAATTAAACGAGCCAAAGCTGAGCGTGACACTAATATAAAACGAAACATAGAACCCCCCTTCGCATGCATTCACCCTTGACGTATACCTATCTTGGGGTATATGTCAAGGCTAAGAAAAAATGCTGTAAAAAGAGAAAAACTAGGGGGGGTTTTAAATGAAATTTAAAAAATTAAGTGATTTGATCTCTGGGGTCTTTATTGTGGGAATACTGAGTTTAAGTATTTCAGCCTTAGCAGCTGATCTCCATTGCAGTATTTGTAGCATGAAAATCCCACAGAGTTCAAAAAACCATCTTGTCCTAAAAAACTTGGATCCCAAGAAACCATCTCTTCATGCTTGCTCACTATCTTGTGCGACTAAGGCCAGAAAATATGACCCAAAATACGCTCAAATAGAGGTTTCTAATTTTAATCATCCTGACGAATTTCTCTCTGGTGAAAAAGCTTTTTTTCTCATGAAGAGTGAAAAAATTCAGGCCGATCTTGGCCCAATGGCGATGCTCCCTTATTTTGGTGCTTTTAGTACAAAAGCAGAAGCAGAGGCAGCTCAAAAAAAATATGGGGACGGAGTCATTGTCCAAGGATTTGAGGGTGCTTTAAAATGAGAACCCGCACACTTTTTTCGGCGGTTTTTTTGGGTCTGTTATTGGGTTGTGGTCCTATGAATTCTCCCAAAAAAATAAACTCAGATGATCAAAATAAAAAAAAATCTTCTCCTACCGCCTCTGGAGCTACTCGAGTTTCAAAAAATAACCAGTTCTATGTTTATGCAACACCTGTAAATCCATCTGCGTCTAATATACCAAGCTCCACGCGTCTAGAGATAGGCGAAAATACTTATCTCTTTCGGTTTTCGCATTGCGAAGATCTAAAAAATCCATCTGATCAAGCGACCCTCAAAATTACTTATTGGATGCCAGAGATGCCAGACATGGGCAAATCTGATGGAGTGGCCGTTCGTCAAACAGATGGATCTTATACATCGACACTTTTCTTTGGGATGCCAGGCCATTGGGAAATCACACTCAAAATGCAAGATGGAAATATACAGGATGATTATGTCTTTGATGAAAATTTCTGATATTTCGAAAAGCACTCTTTTGTTTTCATTTGTTTTCATTTGTTTTTCTGTACCTTCCTACGCTTCAAGCTGTTGTGCTGGAAGTGGAGGGCAAAGTCTTTGTGTTTTACCTTCGGAACAAAGCTACCAATTGGGGGCATCCAGTGCTTACCGGTCTATCGAAGGGCGCTTTGATCCTTATGGACAATATACTGCCAATAAAGAGGGTGATCGCATTCGCTCCATTGTCACAGTTCTTGGAGCTGCCTATCGCCTTAATCATGATTGGCAGTTGGGTCTGAGTGTCCCCATTACAAGTAATCAGCAAAGTTTTTCTGGAAAAAACCATGGGGCAACCTCTCTGGGAGACCCTGCCTTTGAAGCGAGGTATACTTTTTTGGAGGACCTAAGCTTTCTCACATTTCGACCCGGACTTACTTTCTATGGAGGAGTTCGTTTGCCTGTTGGAAAATCTATTTATAATTCGACAGACCCTTACAATGCAGATGCTGTGGGTGATGGAACAACGACTTTTCATATGGGGCTGAATGCCTCAAAAATCTATAGCCCAATAAAACTCACTTTTGATAGTGCATTTTTTTATCCGTTCAGTAAGAAAGTTACCGAAATGCGGGGAGACCCTGTTTCATCCCCCTACCCACTTAAAAGTGGAAACAAAGTGCAACTTCTAGAGAGCGCTGGTTATCTGGTCAATGAACACTGGAGTGGCACTTTAGGTGTAAAGCAGCTTTGGATTTTCGAAAGCTCTCTCAATTCAGAGCCTGTATTGGGCTCTGCGGGGCGTCTTTTTTCGAGTCTCATCACACTTAATTATTTTCACAACGCTTCTTTAGGTTTGGGTCTCACTTATGAAACAGCATTTCCATTTTACCATTACCTAGCGAATCAGCCCTATGTCCAACAAATTTCTTTGGCCGCAACTTATGGAGGATTTTAAATGAAACAATCAACACTGAATGTCTTTGGGCTTAGTAACTGGTTAGCAGTTACTCTAATTTTTGGAATTTTCAGTCTGGGATCCAACTCTGGCTGGACTGACTCAAATCCTATAAAGTTTGATCCTGCAGAGCCAAGTGCGGGTGGGAACTATCAAGTTTCAGGCAATTGGTTAGAACTCAAGCGGGGCTGGAATGTCTTAACTCTTCAAATTGTAGATTCTAACTCCAATCCTGTCACTGGGGCAGAGCTAAAAGTTATCTACGACATGGTTGGAATGCCCATGAATCCTCCCAATAAGCCAGTAGAGGAAAAGGGGGAGGGTCGTTACAATAAACAGGTTTTTTTAGGGATGCGAGGTCAATGGAAATTTGATCTGACGATCCACAAAGACACTGTAGAAGACACGCTCTCACACATTGAAAACGTTAAAAATTAGAAATATTGAGAGTGAGTATTGGTTCTAAGGAGGTTTTATGAAAGTTCTCTATTTTTTATTTTTGCAGCTTTTACTGTCCACTATAATTGCACCCACAAATGCACAGACTAGCGAAGGCTCCGTATTTGGAAGATATCTGGGTGTTCTTGAACACGAAAGAACGGGAGAACAGCAGTTAGCTAAACTTGATTTTATACTGGACCGAAATGAGGGTTCAACGCTTGCTTTGAAAGCAATTCTGACATTGCATTTTGGAGATTATACAAGCCAAGAATACGCTGCATTTCATTTTAATCAGGTTCAATTCAATCTGCTGACTTCTAGTCTTGTCTTTGATCAGCCTGATCAAGACGTGAGAGTTGTTGTAGAGCGATTCGAGGGTGGAGTGCTTTCGGGCACGTTAAAATCAAATATTTTTGGAACCGTAGGAAAAATAAAATTACAAAGAGATGAGGGCCAGAGTGCTGTTCTAAGCTCACTCCCTTTGATTGAACCCGTGCAGGGCGAATACAAGGGTAAATGCAATAACAAAGAGTCCTGGTTAAGACTCTTTACCTATCGAGCTACCGAAGATATTACTAAAACTGGAAACCCATTTGGGGCCTATGAAATAGTGGGTCACATTGCCCAATATGATTTTGCTCTTTGCGGGCCAGACCCTGAAAGACCTTGTGTTTTAGCAGAGTATAATGCAGGTTCTTATGATTATTTTTCGCAGGAGCTTAAGCTGATCGGAAGACTGAGCCGACTAAAATGTAAAAAAATAGGATCACAGTTGAATTGTGATTCTTGTCAATTTCAAAGAGTTTCGAATGAAAACGAATTAAAAAACCTACACCCACCCACATCAGTACCAGAACTTTTTGTATTAAGCTCTGATAGTTCTCCTCACCCATCACAACCGATGTCTATCAGTGGCGAATACGAAGGATATTTGTATCATGAGTATTTGAACACCTATCAAAAAGCACGAATTGATCTTTCAACTTTTCAAACAATAGAAAATGGAGAAAGTCACTTCAAAGTATCGGCAGCCGCACGGCTTATTTTTGGCAATGGCAATAAAGAAGCCGAGGAGATTTTGAGTTACCGCTTTGATAATGTGGACTACCCAAACCCAACCCGACCTTTTCAACTTGTATTTGCTCGTTCCTCAGCTGATGTGGATGCTATCATTCGGATTTCGTCTTTTAAGGATGGAGTGATTAAAGGCGAATGGTTTTCTCTCATGTTTGGCCGAGTGGGTGCTTTTGAACTCCGGAAAAAAGAGTTAGAGCAGCTACCCACCCCAAAACAACTCATGACAGGTCTTACAGGTGAGTATAAAAACAGCACGTGGTTCATTAGTCTTGCTGCTCGATTAGGAAGAACACCTATTAATACAGATAATCCATTTTTCCCTTTGCAGTTGGAAGGGTTTGTTGGTCCTAATAATAGATTTTTTAGAAAAGATGACATCCAAAGAGGAAGTTATGATTTTTACACTGGAAAATTTGCATTACTCTATGACAATAATTATTTACTAACCGGAACTCGATTTCAAGATGGAAATTTTTCCCTTTCTTACGTTGCCAATAAGTTTGCTGTATTGGCTCAGAATTTTTATCCAGATCTTTATAAAAAAATAAATGAATAGGAGAGTCGATATGAGGTTTAAATTTTTTGAAAATGCTATTGCCTTTACAGTAAGCTGCGTTTTTATCCTATTATTGTCTCAAGAAGGGTTTACTTACCCCAGCATAAGAACATACCTTGGAAAAAGCTTTCTTGGAAAATCAGCCGAAAATAAAAAGCAGTGCGAAGACCTTTTGCCAAAATTAGTTGCAACAATCGATCATGTTAAAGAATCAGGGATTAAAGTGGTTCATAGTCAATGTAGGGAAAATGAAAATTCCTATCAAATAGAGATTGATTATGGATATCAGCTCTCGGATCCACTCTATTCTGATATTCTTACACCCAAATCTCAAAATTCATGCTCCACAGATGTTCTAGATGTTAGACAAAGGCTATCGGAGGCAAAAAACAGTCTTTATTTACTAGATGTGTATTGCAAACCTGATGGAGAAAACGAAAGAATTCAAATCGATTACTTTAATCCAGAACATTTAGTTTTAGTTCAAATAGAATATCCATTGCAGTTTTCTAAGCATAGTGACTGCGAAGCAGAGTCCTCTCGTCTATTCAAATCTATTTCTAGTAGCGTGATTTTCGCACTTCGAAACTATTGCAGAAGGGTCACCTATAGTACCACCGGAGAGATTTCGTTTCGCTCTATCGTTGATTATTATAAGCCTATCTACAAATCCATTAGAACTGAAATCGTGCTAAGCACAACGGACAAAACCGAATGTGTCCACCAGTTAGAGGTTGTGAAGGCAAAATTCAATCAGCATAAGTTCACAGATATTTTTTTGGCTTGCACTTTAGAAGGTGGTTTGTTTATGGGGGTTTTGGCTTTTGTAGAAACTACGGATAGAAGTTTAAGCTTTGTTTCGCCTGAGCATTTTTATGACAAGAAGACTTGCGAACAAAAAGGAGAACTCATGTCACGGTACTATGAAAAATTAAACACACCTGTTGTGCATTGGAGTTGTACACAGCAGTACGTCAATGGCTCATATGATCTATTGTTTTTTTATTACTATCAAATTTAAATAGGGAGAAAAATAGGGTCTGATCTAAAATAGTTAGGAGTGGACTACAATCAATAAATGTTCAATTAAGAGCCCCCTCTTTTTTTAGAAACTTTGATCTATTTATAGCAGTTAAAATATTGCCTATGGCAACTTTTCCACTCCAACTGCCAACAAGATTTCTTTCGCGATTAAACAGAAAAATTTGTGGAACTGATTTTATTTCACCAGAAAGCGTCTTTGATGCGTCTTTACTTGGAATCCATTGTTCATATTGAGGCTGAAAATGTGAGACAAACGCTTCTATTTCTTTTTTTCTAGATTGAATAGGAATCCCTAAAATAAAAAGCCGCTTTTCTTCATGGTTGATACTTTTTAGGAGTGCGTTTAACTCTTGAACCTCTTGGCCACATGGGGCACAAAATGGGCTCCAGAATTGAAGCAACACAAAATCTTCTTTGATCTTGTGGAGTTGGGTTCTGATTTCTGGTTGCTCATTGATTTTAATTGGGCTGTCTTGCACAGATGCCTTTAGTTCTAAAGCTGAAAAAACAATTAAACCACAAGTAAGGCTCATCACTAGATTTTGAAATCTCACATGGTTTTTTATCTGGGTTATAGAAGTTTGTAAAGTTCAATACTTTACGCATTATTTGGGGATAAAAAATGGGCATTCCTCAAAAACAGAAACAATATTTGCTATCAGCTCAATCAACGCATCCAGGGCCCCTGCCAGGGGTGGGCCTTGAAACTCTGGATTTCCTGCTAAGGAAGATTATTATCTATCAAAAACTAATTCCAAATTTTTTGAGCAATGAAATATAACACATGTATCCAATTAACATGAGAACACAAGAAAGGGTCATTGCCCATTCAAATCGAACACCATTTCTCAGCAAAATAGGAAGACTTAATAAAAATAAAAATGACGGGAGAATTGCCCAAAAAATATTTATGGAAAGATCGGCTACTTTTCCAGTGTCTTTGGTATCTGAGTAAAGCCATAACATGGTCATGAGCGAAGTCATTGGTAAAGCTGCTAAAATCGCAGCAAAAGCGGATGACCTTTTTCCAATTTCAGAAACTGCCGAAATAATTAAAGCTGAAATGACAGTTTTAAGAATAAATCTCATTAACAATACCTCCCCTGTTTCTTTTTTTTCACATGAACCTCCTCGACCTAAAAATGATGAGCATAAATTAGTCCTGTCTCCTCCAGCTTCAAAAGGAGGTCCCTTCTTTGTTGAGCAAGATTTTTTAGACGTTGCCTTTTGTATGGATGGATCTTGGCAATATCAAAAACGACTAACGCCAGTTCTGTAACTTTTGGATCTGGAGAAGTCTTGAGCAGTTCAAGCCACTTGATATTTTTCAAGGAGATGTGGGACTGCTTTAAAAACCCAAAGATCTCATCTTTCTGCTCGATAGTGTCACGTATCTCAATAGGCATCCGATTGCAATCTTTACAAATATGATTCCTGTGACCACCACCCAAAGGGGAAAAGGTCAAGGTATGTCCCTTGTAACCCCTTTTTGTATGCTGAACTAAGCCAGCTGATTCAAGCTAAAAGGCTTTTGCCAGAGCAAACCTTATTCAGCTCTGAAAAGGGGACTCCGATTGATCATGATAATTTTGTGGGCCGATATTTTGAAAAAGACCTCAAAGATGCGGGGTTAAAAAAAATTCGGTTTCATGACTTGCGACATACGGGAGTGACTTTGATGGTTGCAGAAGGACTAGACTTAAAAACAGTCAAAGAAATCTGCGGTCACAAAGATATCTCTACAACAATGAAGTATGTGCACTTAGTAGCAGATTGTATTAAAAATGTTGCAAAAGTATTCGCAATAGTGCCTGCTGCAGCATGTCCAAAGCTTCGTCTTGTCAGTTAGTTTTTGAGTGAGGGCAGAGTTCTGAGCATGGTTAGACAAGCATGACTTGCTAAGCCCTTGAAATCATTGGAGCCGACGGCCGGAATCGAACCGGCGACCTACGCTTTACGAAAGCATGCGATAGACTTAGACGTAAGTGTTCAAAAAGATTCAAAAAAATACCTTCAAAACCACTCTTTTGTAGCTCAAATCATGGCGAAACTCGCCGAAAAAATCCTAATCATTCTGCGGGCTGCCACAAGTCCTTGCTACACCGGTGCTACACAAACTTTTACAGAGCCATCTGACCCAGTAGAAGCGAAGCAGGCATTAGATTCTAAAAACAAAATTTCAAATCCAATAAATCAAAAAAGAAAGCGGGGAAAAAATTCTATGGACCCGCCATAAATAAAAAAGCCCGGCGGGTTCTCCGACGGGCTTTTCGAAACTTAGTTGTCGTCAGTGTTTGGTTGCCACCGATGCTGACGGCTATCACTTTTTAATCGGAACTGCTTTTACGAGCGGTTCCTGAATATGGATACGAACGGACATCTCCATTGTTACGGGGATGTCGTTGATCCGTCAACATTTGGAGAAAATATATGGAATTACGGACAAGCCCGATCATTGCAGTCTGCACGCAAAAGGGCGGGGTGGGAAAAACTACTACCGCTATCAATCTTGCTCAAGCTCTTGCTCTTCACGATTTGAAAATTTTGCTCGTTGATCTAGATCCCCAGGGAAATGCCACTTGTGGAGTGGGTATCAAGCTCGAATCAATTCAGACTTCTGTTGCGGATTTAATTCGCGACCGGGATTTACTGGCTGAGAAAGCCATCTACAAAGGAGATGGGCTAGATATAATCCCAGCCACTCCCTATCTCGCGCGAGTGGAGCGAGAGATGGTTGGCATGACCAATAGTGAGCTTAGGCTTATGCGAAAACTCGCTCAAGTACGTGAAAAATATTCAGCAATTATTTTGGATACTCCCCCAACATTTGGACCCCTTATGAATGCCGCGCTCAATACAGCACAGCATTTGATTGTACCAGTGGATAGTTTTTTCTCGCTCATTGGGATTAAGGAATTATTAGCAGAAATGGAAGAAATCAAACAAGGCACAAACCCAGGGCTTAAGATCCTGGGTTATCTTATGACGATGGTCGACCCGACCAATATTTCGAACGAAACAAGAAATAGTTTGCTCGCTAATTTTGGTTCTCAGGTGTTTGAAACGCGCATCCGGCGATCAGTAAAATTGCGCGAAGCCCCGGCGTTTGGGAGAACTATTTTTCACCACGCGCCCGAAAGTGCTGGAGTCCAAGATTATTGGAGTTTGGCGGCAGAGGTGTTGGACCGACTTGGGATAGGAGTAGCATTTAAAAAATCGGCAGCAGATCATGCTGCACGTGCCTCTCTGACGCTCGTTCGGGAGGTGTACCATGCTTAAGCTCGAACTTAAAAAAGTATTGGATGAGCTTGAACTGAAAAAACCGATGCGACTCTTTCAGAGCAATTTCCGTTTTAAAGCTCCAGAAGAACCCATAAGCGAATTAATTGTTCCCAATCCCACTTCAGTATTATCAGGGTCACAATCGTTGAACCTGGAGGAGACAGTATCAAATATTGACCCGGTCAAAAAAGAACCCGGTCAGAATTTGACTGTATCAAAAAATGACGGGGTCAGATTTCAACCCAGTCAAAATGTGACAGGGTCAAAATATGACCCTGTCACTCTAGTCAACAATTCAAAGCCAAAACTCCCCAGTCATCAGCAATACCTTCAACCAGGTGGGCTAAAGCCAAAGGATCACTTTACCGCAATACCTAATTGTCTGCTGCGGGATCAATCACCGTTTGAAGCCCCAAATGATTTTATGATTTACATGCGGCTCTTTGGTGTGTCTTTTGGTTTTGGTCGCAATACCTGCGATATGGGTTTATCAGAGCTGGGAACATTCACGCGGCTTTGTAAAAACTCAGTCAAAAAATCAATCGATCGTCTTGAACAGCAGGGATGGATTCAAAAAATCGGAGATTTTGAGGCTGGTCGAATTGCACGCAAGTGGAGAATATTATCTCCGTGGGAAAAGGGCTTCACCCCCGATCCGACCTTTGTTCCAGCAAAAAACACAGGGTCAATAAATGACCCGGTCAAAAAAGAACCCAGTCAGAATTTGACTCAGACAGGGTCAGAAAATGACCCCCTGACAGGGTCAAAATTTGACCCCTACTTAAACAAAGAAACAAACAAATCTAAAAACAGCTCTCTCTCTCAGCTTTCAGAATCACTTCGAAAGTACTTTGGCGGACTAAAACCAGAGCGCAAGAGAGAGCGAGAATCGCAAGCATTCGAAGAAATCAGACAAGATTTTTCGATCGCAGAAATCACAAAGTGTTTTGATTATCTCAAGCGCAAGGGTCTGCCAGGGGGTGACCCCTGTCATTCTCCGATGGCCTATCTGGCAACTGCCATGCGAGGAGTTTTTGAAATAGTTCAGAGCGAGGAATTTTTAGAAAAAACAAGGACTGAAAGTAAAGTCCGTCGAGAGGCAGATGAGTATGCA
>CAZBEI010000066.1:0-35227 GCA_964490895.1 uncultured Bdellovibrio sp.
TGATAAAGAATTATTAAAATCCACTAAAATCCCGGTGCACTCCAAAAACTTCGCGCAAGACATCAGAGATTTCGCCCAAAGTTGCCTGCGCTTCTACCGCATTTAAGATAAGGGCTTGGAGGTTGGCAGTGCCTTTTGCACCTTGCTTTAATGCCTCTAAAGCTGCCTTTGTTTTCCCTTCGGTGCGGTTGGCACGAAATGCTTTTATTTTCTGGATCGCCTGTTTTTCGATTTCCTGAGAAACTTTTAAAATTTCTATTTTTTCTTTGGGAGACTTGTCTGTCTGAAAACAATTGACACCTACCACTTTGAGTTCCTCTCTCTCAATTTTTTTCTGGTCTTCGTAGGCTGAATTCAAAATTTCATTTTGAATATACCCAGACTCAATACACGCAATAGTCCCCCCTCTTGTTTTGATCTCCTCCAAATACTCCCATGTCTTTTTTTCGATTTCGGAGGTGAGAGACTCAATAAATACGCTCCCGCCCAAAGGATCCACAGTTTGAGTGACATTGGACTCATGGGCAATCACTTGCTGTGTTCGCAAAGCAACCGTCGCTGCTGCCTCAGTCGGCAGACTCAAAGCCTCGTCCATAGAGTTAGTATGCAAAGATTGTGTACCACCCAAAACAGAGGCCAGGGCCTGCAAGCTCACCCTCACAATATTGTTCATAGGCTGCTGCGCAGTCAGAGTAGATCCTGCCGTCTGAGAGTGAAACCGCAACATCCAACTTCTTGGGTCTTTTGCGCCATAGAGTTCTTTTGTAATTTTAGCCCAGATTTTCCGGGCGGCTCTAAATTTTGCAATTTCTTCGAAAAAATCATTGTGGACATTAAAGAAAAAAGAAAGCTGCCCTGCAAACGTGTCGATTTTAAGGCCTTTTTTAAGTGCAGCGTCGATATAGGCCATCGCATTGGCAAAAGTAAAAGCAAGCTCTTGAATTGCGTTCGAACCTGCCTCTCGGATGTGATACCCAGAAATGCTAATCGGATTCCATTTGGGCGTATTCTGAGACGACCACTCAAATAAATCCGTAGCTAAACGCAACGTTCCCTCCGGAGGGTAAATATAATTCCCTCGGGCGACATATTCTTTCAAAACATCATTTTGCACAGTGCCACGGAGATCTTTGATGGGAACTCCATGCCGTTCAGCCACTGCAACATAGAGCGCAAATAAAATATTAGCAGTCGCATTGATCGTCACAGAAGTGGACACTTTGGACAAATCAATCTGATGGAACAAAGCCTCCATGTCTTCCAAATTGGCAATCGACACTCCCACTTTTCCAACTTCGCCTTGCGAACGCTCGTGGTCCGGATCCAGTCCCAATTGAGTGGGCAAATCAAACGCGACGGAAAGCCCCATAGTCCCTTGCGACAAAAGATAGCGATAGCGCTTGTTAGATTCTTCTGCGCTTCCAAATCCAGCATATTGCCTCATCGTCCAGAGTCGGCCTCGATACATGTCTTTTTGGATTCCACGTGTATAAGGGTAGCTTCCTGCACTCTCTTCGCCATAAATTTCTTTGACTTCAATACCTGATCTTGTTTTTAAAATTTTCTTGTCCATAATATTTTACCTGCATATGCAGGTATATTTTACCTGTATATGCAGGTATATTTTACCAGCATATCAGGTTATTTTTTAAATTATTCTAAAATTAAAAGTTCTGCTCCTGTCTCTACAGCCTGTCCTTCGGCCACTAAGACTTGATTGATTTTTCCATGATGTAAGGAGCGAATTTGGTTTTCCATTTTCATAGCTTCCATCACAATAAGGGGCTGATCTGTGATAACTTCGTCGCCGCTTTTGACCAATATTCGGACTATTTTTCCAGGCATTTGAGCTTTTATTTTTTTTCCCCTTTTTCTTTTATTTAAAGAAGACGGCAAAGCAGCCTCGCCCATTTTTAAAAAACAAAGTCCACCATAGCTCTCAGCAGACGCTCTTTTTTTGACCTCATAAGTGGTCCTTTCGCTTGAGTCCATTTCACTCTCCACTTCACTCTCCACTTCACTCAAAAGATCGAATGCAAACACTCCATGAGGCAACTCTAAGAAAATTCCATAGGCATCTTTTGTCCATTTTACTTCTAAAATTGCCCCCCCGTTGACTTTAACCTGGGCGACTCCCTGCAATCCTCTCGGATAACTTAGCCATTCGATCTCCTGATTTTCTACTTTTCCTTTGATCATGTTCTCAAACCTTCTTGCCGCGAAAGCCTTGCCCATGGAGAACTTTCTTGCGATTTTTGATCGTCAGAATGGGATTCTGATTCACCTAAAATCTGAAAAAGAGAAAGTGCAATTACAGCCTCTATCGAAGGCGGGGCTGCCTTGACCGCAGTGAGTATTTTTTCATTTTCAATCAAATCGGTCGTTGTATCCCCCGCAATAACCTTTGCGTTACGAACTAATTTTTGTAAAAAAGGCAAGTTCGTTTGCAAAGACCCTACCCTCAAACCTTGCTCTGTTTTTGGAGGTTCGACTTTTATTTCGTCAAGCGCTACTCTCATACGTGCCAAAGCTTTTTCGCGGGTGAGTGCCCAAACAGAAATTTTGGTAATCATTGGATCGTAAAAACGGCTCACCTCACCAGGCCGTGTGAAAGCAGAATCCACTCTGACAAAAGGACCTGTGGGCAATTCTATTTGACCGATGGGACCCGGAGCAGGCAAAAAACCATATGGCTCTTCGGCATAAATTCTGACTTCTATGGAGCTGCCTTTCCGAGATGGGGTCTCAGGCAAAGAAAATTCCTCAGCAGCGAGCAAAAGTTGCCATTCGACTAAATCCACACCAGTAACCCACTCGGTGACAGGATGCTCTACCTGTAAACGTGTATTCATTTCTAAAAAATAAAAGTGGCCATTCGAATCTACAATAAATTCTATAGTTCCTACTCCTTGGTATTGGATGGACTGAGCAATCTGTACTGCTGCTTCAAACATCATATTTCTCACTTTTGGAAATAGATTAAGAAAAGGAGAGGGAGTCTCCTCTAAAACTTTTTGATGCCTTCTTTGAATTGAACACTCTCGTTCGCCAAGATGGATCGCACCGCCTTTTCCATCTCCAAAAACTTGAACTTCTATATGATGCGGATTTAAAATAAATTTTTCGACATACAAAGCCCCATCTCCAAACGCACCCAACGCTTCTCGGGAGGCACCCTCGAAACATCCAGCCAACTCTTTTTCAGAGTCCACCCGCCGCATCCCTTTTCCACCCCCGCCTGCCGCCGCTTTGAGCAGAATGGGATACCCTATTTTTTGCGCAGTGGAGGCGGCTTCCTTTGCGTCCGAGACCACCCCGTCGCTTCCAGGAACTCGTGGGAGTTTTAGCTGGTCGATTGTTTTTCTCGCCTGAATTTTATTGCCGGTTTTTTTAATATTTTCAGGTTTTGGGCCCACAAAAACCAGACCTGCTTTTTGACAATCTTCTGCAAACTCCGCTCTCTCACTTAAAAACCCATAGCCTGGATGTATAAAACAAGCCCCAGAACTTTTAGCAGCCCGAAGAATGGCTTGGGAGTTTAAATAACTATCTATCAGACAACTTTGATCACAAAATTGAGCATGTTCACTCAAGCGATCTGCTTCAGTATAGACTGCCACGGTCGGAAATCCTAAAATCTTACATGTTCTTGCCACTCGAATGGCGATTTCTCCGCGGTTTGCAATGAGAACGGGTTGTTTTTTTTTCATTTTATTTTATAGTGGAATGTTGCCATGTTTTCGGGAGGGTCCTTTTTCTCTTTTTCCTTTCAGAATATTCAAACCCTGAATGAGAAGCCTTCTTGTTTCCTCAGGCACAATCACTTCGTCGATATAACCTAGCTCAGCAGCCTTGTAGGGATTTGCAAAAGTGAGTTTGTATTCTTCCGTCAACTCAAGGCGCACTTCTTGCGATTTTCCCTGCTTTTCTGATTTTGCAATTTGCTCTCGGTATAAAATATTAATGGCCCCTTCTGGACCCATCACTGCAATTTCTGCTGTAGGATATGCGAAGTTAAAGTCAGATCGAATGTGCTTTGAGCTCATGACATCATAGGCTCCCCCATAAGCTTTTCTTGTAATCACCGCAAGTTTTGGAACCGTGGCCTCTGCGTAGGCGTACAAAAGCTTAGCCCCATGCTTAATGATCCCACCATGCTCTTGCGCAGTGCCGGGCAAAAATCCGGGAACGTCTACAAACGTCACCAGTGGAATATTAAAAGAATCACAAAACCTCACAAACCTTGCACCCTTGAGAGAGGCTGCAATGTCTAAACATCCCGCCAAATGCGAAGGCTGATTTCCTACAACTCCGACTGTTTGCCCTCCCATCCGCGAAAATCCAACGACCATGTTTTGCGCATAATGTGCGTGCACTTCCAAGAAGTCCCCATCATCCACTACGTCTTTGATCACTTTGCGCATATCGTAGGGCTCCCTGGCAGAGTCTGGTAAAATTTTTGCTATCTCTAAGCACTTTCGATCGATGGGATCTTTGGGCTTATTCGTGGGGGCCCCATCTAAATTATTCGAAGGCAAAAACTCAATGAGTTTCCTGACCCTTTGTAAACATTCTGCCTCGTTTTCTAGGACAAAATGAGAAACACCGCTTTTTTCAGAGTGAGTATCTGCTCCACCCAATTGTTCTTTGGTCACTTCTTCGTGAGTCACCGTCTTAATGACATCGGGACCGGTGACAAACATGTACGAAATGCCTTCTACCATAAAAATAAAATCCGTGATCGCAGGACTATATACGGCTCCTCCTGCACAGGGACCTAAAACGACACTGATTTGAGGGATCACTCCACTGGCTTGAACATTTCTCCAAAAAATTTCCGCATAACCGCCCAAGCTTTCGACTCCTTCTTGAATCCTGGCTCCCCCAGAATCGTTGAGACCAATCACTGGAGCGCCTGTTTTCAAAGCTAAATCCATAATTTTACATATTTTAGAGGCATGTCCGGTGGCAAGCGAGCCCCCAAAAACTGTAAAGTCTTGAGAAAAAACATAAACGGTTCTGCCCGCGATGTTCCCATAACCGGTCACTACGCCATCACCTAAATATTTTTGTTCAGCCATTCCAAAATCAGTACACCGATGGGTCACAAATTTGTCTAACTCCACAAAACTCCCTGGATCTAATAAGAGATCAATTCTCTCTCGAGCGGTGAGCTTCTGAGACGCATGCTGCTTTGCAATACGCGCCTCTCCTCCACCCTGCTCCGCTTGACGTTCCTTCACTGCCAAAATATTTAATTTCTCTAAGTAACTCATACTCAATAATTACAACGAAATAAGGATCATGACCACAGCCATTTACAACACTTAATGCGTCGCGTCTCAAATTGCAAGAATTCGATAAGACAGTCTGGAGGATTCAAGATAAAATTTATAGGGATGGCCAAACGCCTTTTATTCTTTTCTATTCTCTTTCTTTCCGCTCAAACCTTTGGCGGTACTCGATTTTACTACGAACTGGGGGCTGGAGTTTCGCAGGTTAGACAAGCAACCCCATTTTTTGGTGATAGCGCTCCCACAAACTTATCTTTTGGAACTGCCATTGTCTTTGGATTTGGACTTGACTTTGGCTCTAACGAATCTGTGATGAATTTCCATTTTGGAGTTTCAGAAAGATACACCACTGGCTCAAAAGATTCTGTTTTTTATTCTATGCATGCCCCCTACGCATATGTACGGTTGGATGGAAAAAAATTGTTTTTAACTGTTGGAGCTGCTCCCTTAGTTTGGCAACGTATTGGATCTACTGCTGGCATTGATGCCTTCAAAAAAGTCAGTGGAGCCATTGGCCTCTTAGGAGAGCTGGGATTTAGCTTTCCCATCACCCCCATTGTGAACTTTGAATTTATCACAGGTTCTGAAATCGTATTAAAAGGTGGAAGCATTAGCCCCAAACCCACTCTCGAATTACTAGGCTGTTTGAGAGTTTACATGGGAGGGAGAACGCTCTTCGAAAAAGAAAGAAAATATTACGGAGCTGGAGGTCCTGGCGAATACGACGGATGGAGGTACCCGTATGGATTTGACCAGAGGCACTAAGCCGCTTCTTTGGCGAGTCTCATGAGCCGTCGCTTGTCTAGGCCATATTTTTCGACTTTCATAATAAGCCCAGCACGCGAAATCCCGAGCTCTTTGGCCAGACGACTCTTGTTGTAATTGGTTCGTCTCAAACCTTCTTTAATCATTGTCTTTTCGAGTTCCTCGAGCGCGTCTTTTAACTTCCCGGCAACTCTGACACCCTGAAGTTTCCCGTGATCCCCAAAATCTCTGATTCTTTGAGAGAGGATTTCGGCTGGAATTCTGTCTTCTGGACCCGTCAGCACAATGAGCCTTTCGATTTCATTTTCTAACTCTCGAATATTTCCAGGCCATGGATAGTCATAAACTTTTTCGAATGAACGTTTTGCCAAAGATTTTGTGGCAATGCCTTTTTCTTTACAACCTTTGGATAAAAAGTGTTCCACTAAAAGGGGAATGTCTTCCTTCCTCTCCCTGAGCGGTGGAACCACCAGATTTATCACATTGATTCTGTAATAAAGATCCTCTCTAAAGGCCCCTTGCTCTACCATTTCTTTTAGATCTCGATTTGTGGCAGCAAGCACTCTTGCATCAACTTTTCTTTGCTCTGTCCCACCCACTGGAGTCAAAGTTCCCTCTTGGATAACTCGTAAGAGCTTGACTTGCATGGTGGGAGACATATCTCCAATTTCGTCTAAAAACAAAGTTCCATTATCTGCAATTTCAAAGAGTCCTTTTTTATCTCGGATAGCTCCGGTAAAGGAACCTTTGACATGTCCAAAGAGTTCGCTATCGAGCAAGTTTTCGTTAAAAGCCGAACAGTTGACTGTTACAAATTGGGCATCTTTTCGAGAAGAGTTATAATGGATGGCTCTTGCGATCAATTCCTTTCCTGTTCCATTTTCTCCTTGAATGAGAACAGTGGACTCAGAATTTTTTATTTTTTCCAATAAGCTATAGAGATCCTGCATGGGTTTCGATTTTCCAATCATCGAATGGTAGCTGTAGCGATTTCCCAATTGACTATTGAGTATGCTAATTCTTTCTTCGCGCTTTGATATTTCTGTATGAAAAGTTACTATTTCTTGGGCGACTAAATCTACAAGCTCTCCTAGGTACTTTTTTTCCGCTTGGGTAAGAACCTTTAATCGCGAAACAGCCTGATTAAACAAATCCCCTTCGAGCCCCAAGCCTTCGACTTGATTTCTCGCTTTCGAGCGGACATCGTGTGGAATTTCTTTATCAATGAAGCTATAGGCAAATACGCTTCCCAAATGATCATTGTCTACCATAATTTTAGAAACCAAAATGTTCTCGATCCCCAAAGGGCCCTCCATAAAAAAATGGGGCTTGTCCGACTTAAGTGATTTCTCGTAAGCGGCCCCTATGGATTTAAACATAAGATTGCGCCCTACCTCTTTTGGCAAGAGATAAGCTGCCAATGGATTTCTAAATTCTCTCAACTTGTCGGTCGGGTCATAATTTCTGACCTGCCCTTTTTCGTCGATAAAGAAAACTTCGGCATTAAACCATTGCCCTAAGATTTCTTCTAATTTTCGAATGACATGAATGTGTTTTAACTCTTCCCAATTAATCATATAAAATTCCTTTCAAAGCAAAGTGTCTATATCTTAGTATTTTAGACAGGTATTTTTAGATAGTCCATATAATTTACAAATAAAGTCGGTTGTTCATTAAAATCAAGGCATTAGAACTGTCTAAAACAAACAAGCCCTATACAAATAAGCTTTGTTGTGTTTAAAAGCTGACAGTTCATTTTGAGTTGAGGAACTCTTTTTGGACTGGGGTTTAATATGGGGGGGCGGGGGATGTCTTTTTTAACACACCAGTACTATAAAAATGTTTCTGCATTTTTAATAGTTCTTTTTTCTTTTACTGCTTTTGCAACTGCATTTGGTGGAGCTACCTTTTATCGAATCATTGAGGACCAAAATCCAGGCCCTGAAAAACAAGCCATTGACGAGTTTCTCTATGGCGCAAGAGTCCTCTATACGGGTGATGCTATCCCCGGAAAATCTAACTTAGTAGATGGGATTGTTTGGCATGACACTTTAGAACAAGCTCTCTATTTTATTGGAAGAAAAAACCCAACCTTAGAAGGACTAGAACTTATGAAAGCCTTGTCTAACGACAAATGGGAAGAAGCTAAACTTTTAATGGAATATGCTCCCACCTTTTTTCCAAAGACAGAAAATATGAAAGATGTTCTAACTGAGTTTTATGCTTCTATCGAAAAAGACCCATTGAGTCCTGTAGAGATTTTAAAAAGGCTAAAAGACTTTCTGGACACCCGATACCCTGGCGGCTTTTTTATGAAGCCTATTGATGGTTTTAACTCTGTGGGTACCTTTCCAACTAGCGAAACAGACTTCCCTCAAGTTTATGAAAAATATTTGAGAGAGGTCAAACCTGAGATAGAAAAATTCCTAAAACAATCTGGAGATCCCGTAGAAACTCACCTAAAATTTAAGACTGTAGAGAATTACTCTGGGCGAGTATTAGAAGCTCTCTTAAAATCGCCCAGAAAAATTATTATTCAAGAAAAAATTAAAATTAAAAAAGAAGAACCTGTTTTAACTCAAAATGGAGAAAAAATATTTGACGAAGAGTACCGGGTCCATATTGTCCAAGGCAAAGTGCTCAAAGGCGCTACAGTGCACCGATGGGAAGATGCTAACTCACACTCTGAAAAAACAATCGCACGAGTCGAAACCTTTGCCCAAACGCTTATCGACTTGCTCCCAGAAGCCTATAGAATACTATCTTATGGCCTAGACATTGTTGTCACGCAAGACGGTGGCTTTAAACTGATCGAAATGAACACAGGTGGAGAGTCCGGCTACTTTCAGCCCGAAGTGTCATTAAAAATTACACACCTTCTAGCCTCTCATTTTATAGGAGAGCCTACAGAAGTATTAAGAGAACTTGAGGAAGCAGACACGAGTAAAACACTGAAACGGCAGTTAGAAATCATCAATGATATCCTCCAGCACCCAGAGTTGCTGGAACTAAAAAACTCACCAGACGAACCTCTGAGTGAAATCTACATAGAAATAAGAAAATCTATCCTGCGTTCAATTCAACCTAAAATATCGGAGGATATTTTTTTCTTCATCAAAAATATGATTGAAAGACTCGATTTTACAGATTATTTTTCTCATTTTACAGTTTCACATTTTGCAACCAGGACTCTCAGAAAACCACAGCCTAGACCCATTCTCCCTCCATGCCAACTCCTCCTTTTGGCAAGAAATCCACAATAGGGCTGGAAATTTTCTCATTTATTGGCTAAAAGAAGGAATGAGCTCAACCCTTTTTTTTGACTATGCCTCTACAACGCCATGTATTCCTTCGGCAGTGGAAGCCCTTGCAAAGTTTTCTACAGAAAAATTTGGGAACCCATCTTCTAGCCACCTCTATGGGCAAGAAGCTCATCATGCGATTCGGGAAGCCAGAAGTTTTTTTGCCCAGGTCTTTAATACCTCTCCGGAGCAAGTTTTATTTACAGGCAGTGGCAGTGAGGCCGACAATCTGGCCATCTATGGAGTGGCCTTAGACACTCTTTCAAAAAATAAAAACCAACACCGCTCAAGAGTACTTTGTTCCTCCATCGAACATGCGGCTGTAAAAAAAACAATCCAATCTTTAAGCTCTTTTGGAATCGATGTCCAGCTGATTCCAGTCGATGCAAATGGACAAATTGTTTTAGAAAAATTTTCTGAGCTATTGACACCCGAAACGCTGTTGGTCAGCATCCATCAAGTCAATAATATTTTGGGCTCTCTCTTGCCCATCGAAGAACTCGCACAGTTTGCTAAATCCAAAGTCCCCGGACTCATTTTCCACACCGATGCCGTACAAGCCTTTGGAAAAGTCAAGATCCCCAGTTTTCCATCAAAAATAGATCTGCTCTCTATTTCAGCTCATAAAATCCAAGGCCCCAAAGGTATTGGAGCTTTGATTGTGCTCAACCCAAGCTTGCTCAGATCTGGCCTCAGACCCCTCATTTGGGGCGGTGGGCAAGAAGGTGGCTTCCGCTCTGGAACACAAAATGCAGGCCTCATTTCTGGTTTTTATTTGGCTTCAGAAATTTTACTCAGAAAACAAAAGGAGTGGCTCGAGTGGACCACTGCTTTGAGACTGAAACTCATGGACTCCTTAATTGAAAAAAAACTTTTAGCCTTTGATTCAAACAAAAACAGATCCAAAGGTAGCCCCCTTCACTGGAACTCTCCACTGGATTTGAATCTCACCTTACCTCACATCATCAGCCTCTCTGCACCTGGATTTCCCGGTGGCGCTTGGGCAAAACTTTTAGAAGACAGGCATTGCCTTGTCTCTACAGGATCTGCTTGTAGTTCAAAGAAAGCAGACCCCGAAGACGTCCTTTGCGCCTTGGGATATTCGGATGCTATTCAGACTTCGGCCATCCGAATCAGTTTTTCGACCCTCAACAAAACACACGACATTGATATTTTAAGCAATGCAATCGCGGCAAGTTTAGATCAAATGGCTCGACTTTTATGAACCCCCAGATTCTTTTAGTTCGCTACCACGAAATTGCTCTCAAAGGGGGCAATCGGAGCTGGTTCGAAAACCACCTTATCCAGAACATTAAAAAAAGCGCAAAGAGAATATGCGATACTCCTCTCGTAGTCAGAAAATTAAGAGGGAGAATCCTCCTTGAATCTGAGGAGGACCCTAAAATCGAGCATGCCCTAAATACGGTGTTTGGTATTTCAAGTTTCAGTCCCGCCACGAGCGTGAGAACTGATTTTGAACACATCACAAAAAAAGTCCTGGAAGAAGTATCCCTCTCGCTCAAAAATACCTTATCCCCTCACAATTTTCGGGTCAGCACGACGAGAGTGGATAAAATCTTGACCTCCTCCTCTATGGAAATGGACACTCTCATGGGAGCCGAAATCCTAAAAGCTTTTCCTCAGCTGAAAGTGAAACTCAAAAATCCAGAGCTCAATATTGGAATTGAAATTAGAAAAGAAAACACATTTGTTTGGTCACAAAAACGAAAGGGACTCGGCGGAGTTCCCGCCGGAACAGGCGGACACCTCCTCTGCCTCCTCTCTGGGGGACTGGACTCCCCAGTTGCAGCACTCCAGATGCTGAAGCGTGGAGCCAAAGTTTCTTTTATTCATTTTTATGGCACCCCGTTTGTAGGCCCAGAGGTTTTAGAAAAAATCGAAAGATTAGTGGACATCGTGAATCAATACCAACCCGACCCAATGCCACTTTATGTCATCCCATTCGGAAAAATTCAGGAACAAATGGCACTGCATTCAAACTCAAAAATGAGAACCCTCCTCTACCGACGAATGATGCTAAGACTCTCCTGCGAGATTGCAAATAAGATCAAAGCAAAAGCTCTCATCACGGGAGAAAGTTTGGGCCAAGTAGCGAGTCAAACTTTAGACAATTTAATCAATATCAATCAGGTGAGCACACTCCCTGTTTTTAGGCCTCTCATTGGGTTTGATAAAGATGAAATTGAACATTTGGCTCAGAAATGGAAAACATACGAAACCTCAATCCAACCCGTTTTAGATTGTTGCACTTTGTTTGCCGATCGTCATCCCCTCACCCATTCTGAACAAGAGAACTTGGAGAGAGAAGAAAGTAAAATCGATGTAGAGCTTCTTAAAAATGAAGGCCTCGCACAACTGATTAAGATTCCTTCTCCACCAACTTCTTAAAAAATTCGATCGATTCTTTTCCATTCCATGGCTGAGAACCTACCCATTTCATTTTTATCTTGCGATCAGAATCAATCAAGAAGGTCTCAGGAAACTGATAAGCTCCATAGAGATCCGATACGGAATGAGAGGAGTCCAACAAAAAAATAACGTGGGGAGGCAACTCTTGTTTAGGAAAAATCTTCCGAACATCATTCCAGTTTTTATCAAGACTGACTGCAACCCACACCAGTGAAGTTTTCTGAAATTTACGCGCCAGTTCTATCCATTCGGGCAGCTCTCCGAGACAGGGAGGACACCAACTGGCCCAAAAATGGAGAATGACGAACTTCCCCTTAAGATCTTGAAAATAAAGCGTTTTCTCGTAAGGGTCTTTTAACCCGAAGGGCATTGCCAAGCGCCCACGAGGCTCTTCCTGAAATGGCCAACAACCCGACACCAAAAGAAGGAGCAAACTTCCTAAAATCCACTCTATTTTTCTCACCAAGAACTTAAATACTTTGAATGAGATCAAAGTTGCAAGTTCTTTTTGTTTTCCGGTATAATGGACGGATGAGTCATGCTCTGGTTTTGAACGCCAGCTATGAGCCCTTGCACATTGTGAGCTGGCAAAGGGCCATTCAGCTCTTGTTTCAAGGGAAAGTCGAAGTCATTGAGGAATCCGACCGCGAAGTCAAAACGGTAAAGTTTACCATTAAAATTCCTGCTGTTTTAAGACTATTAAAATATATCCCTCTCAAAAACAAAAAAGAAATGATCCGATTTTCTAGGACTAATATTTTTTTAAGAGACACTCACACTTGTCAATACTGTGGGTTAAGACAACCTAAATCCAACCTGACCCTGGATCACATCTCACCCATTGTGCAAGGGGGGAAAAAGTGCTGGGAAAATATTGTCACAGCCTGTAAACCTTGCAACCAAAAAAAGGGGGGGAGAACACCTTCGGAGGCGGGACTCCATCTCATCAAAAGGCCCCACAAACCCAATTGGCTCCCCAACACTGTCTTACAACTCAATTTAAGTATTTCTCCAGATCGTTGGAGAATTTACCTTAAGCTCAAACCCGAAGAACATTCTTGATTTAAGCTCCTATGGCGCAGGCACAAACACTCTCTAAAAAAATAGACCACATCATTGAACTTTATGGAGACCTCGTCTATGACCTCTGCATTTCCGTACTGTGGAGCACACATGCCGGACAAAGCGTATTTAAAAATGTTATGAGAGAGCTAAAGTTTGAACTCAAGAGCTCAAACTACTATGACTATAAACGTGCATGGGTATTAAAAACTGTATTCGAAAAGCTCAGCTCTCTCGAGCAAAAAACTATTCCTAGCATGACACCCGCAGAGCAAATCATGTTGGATACCTATTTAAATATTGAAGAAAAATTTAAACAATTTGACTCTTATTTTCATCGCCTGCCCCTTCGAGATAAATTTTTGCTCCTCCTTCGGGACAAATATGGACTCCCTTATCCAGAAATCTCTTCTGCAATGGGACTGCCAGTAGACACGCTAAAAACTCAAAGGCAATTGGCGTACCGTGCTCTTGAAGAGTGGATTTGGATCGCATCATGAACTGTTTTGAGTGGCACAATCAACTTTCTGACCTCCTCGATGGAACATTGAAGGGCGAAATAAAACAAAATTCCGACATTCACCTAAAAAACTGTACGACCTGTAACAACCGCCATGAACACTACTTAAAAATTGTTTCCACTTTCTCCAATCAAAAACGAATACCCCTTCCGATTTCTCTAAGAAAACATCCTCTCTCTCCTTTTACTCACAACATTCCGCATGGTTTTTTATTTTCGAAAAGAAAAATCTACTGGCAAAAAACTCCTTGGTACATACGCACCAGCCTCCAAACCTTTGGTGTTTTTGTAACGGCACTTATTGTTCTTGCACTCATTCCAAAGATTAAAAAACTTTATGAAAAAACAACATTCAAATTTGATTCTCTGCCTTCGATCCAATTCAAATTAGACGAAGATGACACCGACAAGGAAACCCCACTCATGAGAGGTAATCTGATTTCACCTCCTTCTAGTCACTCAGAATCCGACGTCTTTTCGGGCGAAAACGAAGAACAAGACATAGCACCCAACATTCCTCAAGCGAGCTTGGAAATCTGGAGATTTAATATCAAAACAGACAATCCTCACGAATTTCGTTTTAAAATCATCAAACTCTTTTCAGGGTTAGGCCTCTCAGAACAGACTCTGGGCCTCGGTGGAATTGAAGCCCCAGGTGGAATCCAATTTGACATACAAATTCCGGAAAATCTCATCAAGACCCTGAAAGAAGAACTCGAAAAACTGATTCCTAATAAGGTCCAAGACAAAGACTCTTTTACTTGGTACAAAAACAAAGCAAAAAAACAAACATTATCTGGAAAAATACGAGTGGTGATCTGGCTGTCACAGATCTAACCCTAAAATACCCTTGTACCAATCAAAATCTGTTGGCCCTCTAAGATAAACACTCGTGGAATCATCCGTGGTTTGGCCCGTAGAGTAGACTGGATTGACTTGTTCTGTTCCAGTAAAATGAGTCTGTTTTTTAGCGAGCATATCTACAATTTCTTTGGACCCCTTTTTAGTTGCTTGCTTCTGAGCCATTTGATCATTGATGGCCTTGACAATAAGTCCTCGGCTATCATTTACATATTGGTGATTTTTGTCTGGGCCTATTGCAGCCCCCTGTGGATTAGTTTTTCTGCTATCAAAATACTGATCAGAATCAGAATGATTTGCTAAATTACGTTTATCGAAAACTTTCTGAACTCTTTGCCGTTCACTGTTGGTTAACATATTTTTCTGTGCTGCTATCATCCGATCACTAAAACTACCTTTATATACTTTTAAGGCTGCACGATATGCCGGTTCGTCATGTTTTGGCTCGCCATTAGGATGTCGATCAATCACCGTAAGAGATCCTAAGTCTTTATTTTTTGGATCTCTTGGAATTTCTTTTGTCAAAATAAATTCGTCATAATGGGGCTCAGTAGGAAGCGACGCCACCCAACTCACATAGTCATTCATGACTAAAGGCTGAATTGTTTTAGCAATTTCTTTTAAATCTTCCCAAGTATAAAAATAAGGTTTTTGAGGTTGCAACGGAGGATTTTTTAGAGCTCGCAAAATATCAAATTTTAATTCACCATACTCTCCGGTAGACACATCCTTGAGCGCTACAATGTGGTCAGAATTTAACGCAAGTGCAGCCCTTGCATTAAAAAGCCACATTTTTATAATGTCGGTATACCTGTCACGACAATTACTTGCACTCTCCCGAACTCCTTGAGCTCCTTCCATACAAAATTCGCCTAAAGTCTCAATAATGTCAGGCTTAGACAAACGCCCAAGATCCTCTAACTTTTCTCTTGCCAATACAACCATGTAGGTGATGTCTTCGATGGCTTTGTGGTAGAGGCAAGATTGGCCACACTCCATAAAACCATCCCCAAATTCAGGTTTTTCGATAAAAGGCCCCACCGGTTGTTTGAGGAGTGGAAGCTTTATCTCAGCCAAAAGAGAACTCTCAGCCAAAGCCATCACACTCAAACCTAAAACAACATTTTTATTCAAAAAACTCATCATAGCGAATCCCTATCCCTATTTTGGATGCAATATCTGGGCTTATTTAGAACTTTAGACCCAACTCTCAACTTATTGATAATAAATGATTATTCTCAATTAAAAAGCAGACTAAACTTCTCTAATTAAGAAAAACTGGAGAAGGATTGATCAGTTGTAAAAAAGATATTCAGTTTTTTACTTTGAGCGCTCATACTAAAATTAAGATCAAAAATGTTCACTGAAATCTATGAAAAAAAACGAAACTATAATTCTCATCTTAACACTGCTCTCGATAGGAGCTTTTCATGCTTTGACTCTGAAACCCGGTAATGACTGGGGAGGAGATTTTGCTTTATACATTGAACATGCTAAAAATATTGTAGAAGGAACGCCCTTTGCTCATACTCACTATATTTATAATCCCGAAATGCCCCTTGAGCCTAAAAACTATCCTCCAGTATTTCCTCTCTTACTAACCCCCGTCTATAAGACTTTTGGAATTGATCTTCATGCAATGAAAATCGAGATTGTTTTTTTTCTCATTCTCACACTTTTTGTTCTTTTTTTGATATTTAGACTGGAGCTTTCGTTTTCGAAGTCGGTTTTGCTTCTCTTTGTTGTTGGGCTCAATCCTTTTGTATTCGAAAGAAAAGACCATATTTTATCTGATATTCCATTTTTATTTTTTTCTTATTCACTGATTTATTTAATTTTTAAAAAATACCTCACACCCAACCCGTCACTGTGGATTAAACTCTCCATCCCCATCTTGCTTTACCTTTGTTATGGGACAAGAAACATTGGACTACTTTTATTATTTTTCTTTATCTTTTATGATTTATTTAAAAACAAAAGACCTTCGCTCTATGCCCTCAGCACAATCCTCGTTTTTAGTGGACTAGTCTGCCTGCAAAATTTTCTCATTCAAAATGAAAGCGCACAAAGCCAAACCCCTTTCTTTGTCTTTGATTTCCATTTGATGATTTCAAATTTTACCTCCTACATCCGAAAATTTTCGATTATTTTAGAAAATAACCATAGCCGAACACTCAAACAAATTCTCTTTCTCTTAGGATCTCTCATTGCTGCCCTCCTGTATTTTTTTCAGTGTAAAAAGAAAATCAGTTTTATAGAAATTTTTGTTCTGCTCTATTTTATTCCTATCCTTTTTTGGTCTCAATCTACGGACGTCAGACTCCTCTTGCCTCTTTTTCCTTTTTATTTTTACTATCTATTTTTAGGGTTTGAAAAAACAAAGATCTTTTTATCCCATCCTTCACTGCCCTTTCTGTGCCTACTCCCATTAGCAGGCACTTATCTCTCATTTTATTCTAGAGTCGATCACAAACCCTGGAACCAAATAGACCATCCTCAAACACAGGATTTGATTCAATACATTAAAAAACATACCAAAAGTGAAGACGTGCTTATTTTCGACAAACCTCCTGTGATGGGGCTCTATACACTCAGGCATACGTCGTTTGTCTCCCTCACTCAAACTCCAGAGGAGCTTTTTCAATATTTTGCTAAAATAAATGCAAACTATCTTGTCATAGGATCTTTTTTTCCGCAGACAATCGCCTATTTTAAACCTATCCTAGAAAAAAACCCCACTCGATTTAAGGTTATTTATACAAACGAAAATTTCAGAATATATCGAATCGTCACCCCCACCTTCAGGGGGACTTCGTGAGCTTGGTCATTACACTTGTCTCAACGTTTATAATATGATAGTCTAGACGTTATGAACGTTGAGGCAAGAAACCAGTTGTTTTTACAAGGGAAAACAGACACAGAGGGTCTATTTCCTCAGCTTGACGAATTAAAAAAACAAACTTTAAAATTTAACTTCGACTTTGGACTAAAAGAGCTCCCCCAAGAGCCTGGACTCCTCCTCATTCGTGGCGCAAGGCAAATGGGAAAAAGCACCTGGTTAGAAGAAAAACTCTATAAAACACTTTCTGACTTTGGAAAAGCCTCTGCATTTTACCTGAATGGAGATTTTCTCTCTTCTGTAGACCACCTGGCCAATGAAGTTTCTGATCTCGTCCGATTATTTCCTAAAAATAATCCAATCAAAAGAATTTTTATCGACGAAATTACCGCTATCTCAGATTGGGAAAATGCGATCAAACGACTCTACGACATGGGGATTACACGCGATATCCTGATAATAACAACAGGTTCCAAAGCCATTGATTTAAGAAGAGGGGCAGAACGCCTTCCGGGCAGAAAGGGGAAACTGGACCGTACGACCTATCATTTTACTCACATTCCTTATATTGAATTTGAAAGAGTGGCACGGAAAATTTTTAAAGAAAACACACTTTATGCTTATCTCTTCACAGGAGGCTCCCCGCTTGCTGCCAATGCGCTTTGCAATCAAGGGAAACTGCCAGAATATGTGATCACCTTAACTAAAGATTGGATCTTTGGAGAATGTGCTGCACAAGGCCGATCTCGAAATCTACTGCATTGGCTCACACAAGCACTCCTGACAAAAGGTTGCACCCCTGTTTCTCTGACTAAACTAGCACGCGAGGCCTCTGCGGCAAACAACACCACTTTACAAGGATACATTGAGTTATTATGCGATCTCCTTTGCATGAGCACTACTTATCAAATTGATCCACATACTCATCACCCCATTCCTCGAAAAGAACACAAATACCATTGGATCCACTTGCTAGCAGCCCTCTCTTTTTTGCCAAATCAAATGAGAGATTTAGAAAGCTTTAAAGCACAATCTAGAGAAGAAATGAGCGTCTGGTGGGAGTGGGCAGTGGCACAAGAACTCTGGAGAAGAAAAGTTACGGCTGGCGAAGAAATGCCAGAAACCCTATTTTTCTGGAAAAACCATGAGCATGAACTCGATTTTTTTAAAACCAAAAACCATTGGATCGAAGTCAAACTGGGCAGAGTCAAATTTTCTGAGTTCCAATGGTTTGCAAAAAGCTTTCCAAAGGACGAACTGACCCTGATTAATACGGAGGAATTTCAAGAAGGAGCCATCCAGGGCGTTACCCTAGAAAATTTTCTCAGGAACAAGGGTTGATTTACCCGTTGAACATGGTCCAAATAAAAAAAAACTGCGTGATAACGATGGGTTAAGTATCCTGTCAAACATACCCAATAATTGTCCGCCATTTTTTGGGTATAGTCAACTGGCAGATTTCCAAGCCGATCCCGTATCACCCTTGACTATGAGGGGGGCGCGTCAAGTTGGAAAATCAACTCTTGTGCGACAATTTGCATCTCACTTTGGATATCAGCTTTTTGAATTTAACTTAATCACTTAAGTCACTTCGTCAGGCGAAGTAACTTGGGTAATTAAGTTTAGACTCAAATAAAAAACAAAATAGAGGCGCGCTACAGCAATTTCAGATTAATCAAATGGGAGAATATCCAAAGTTCCTGGCAGCCGAAATATATAGACAGATCCGCGCTTACCCGCTGCTCCCACCGGTCTTGCTCCCACCGCCACCTGCGGCTGGGGTCTTGCGGGCTGATCCACCAAAGAATCCTCTGCCGCCTTTTCCACCTGTGTCGCTTACTTTAGATTTGGAGCCAAAAAATTTGCCGAATCGGCTTTTAAACGAACCTGGTTTTTCGGCAAGTTTCGCTGTGGCCTCTTTGCTTGTCGCAGCACCACCCGAACTCTGAGCCGCCTCTTCTTTTTTGGACATTGGCTTAGGTTTACGTTTTCGCCTTCGATCAATCTCTGGATGATCCACAAGCTCCAATACGGCCATCTCAGCCGCATCTCCCCACCTGCGTTCAGTGATTTTTAGTACTCGAGTGTACCCTCCCGCACGAGCCCGATAGCGCTCGGCGAGTGTACTGAAAAGTTTCTTCACAATTTGACGATCTCTGGTTCGATCAAAAGCAAGCCGCTTGGAATGCAGTGAGCCTTCTTTGCCTAAAGTGATAAGCCGATCCACCACTCGCCTTGCTTCTTTTGCTTTCTCAACGGTAGTCACAATCTGCTCTTTATCTAAAACAGCATTTGCTAAATTTGCAAATAAAGCAATTCGGTGAGAAGTATTTCGTCCAAATTTTCGACCATCCACATTGTGTCGCATAAACTTAATCCTCTATATCATCTAACTGTTCTGTGGTTTCTGATGCCTTTTGGCGATCACTCATGATGCGATTTTCGTCTACATCAGAATCAGCTGGCTTAGGAGGCTGAGTAGGAGCTACAAAACCGTCCAGTTTCATTCCTAAACCCAATCCCATTTGAGATAAAATGTCTTTAATTTCATTCAAGGACTTTCTCCCAAAATTCTTTGTCTTGAGCATCTCAGCTTCTGTTTTTTGGACCAGCTCATAGATGTATTTAATGCTCGCATTTTGCAAACAATTGGCGGAGCGAACGGAGAGTTCTAACTCCTCGACAGACCGATATAGATTGGGATTAAATTGAGGGCTTTTATCTTCTTTTAGTGCAACAACTGGCTCTGGCTCTTCTTCAAAATTGAGAAAAACAGAGAGCTGGTCTTTTAAAATTTTTGAACCTAAAGAAACAGCATCTTCGGGAACCACAGATCCATCCGTCCACACTTCGAAAGTCAGCTTGTCATAATCTGTTCTTTGACCCACTCTACTCTGAGTCACAGTATAGTTGACACGTCTCACGGGCGAAAAAAAGCTATCGAGTGGAATCCATCCAATAGGCATATCTTCGGACTTATTGTTTTCTGCAGCCACATAGCCACGCCCACGAGTGATTTTTATCTCTACTCGTAATTTTCCATTTTTACCCAAGGTGGCAATGTGTTGTTCAGGATTTAAAACTTGAACATGTTCAGTGACAACGATATCCGAAGCTTTGATGTTTCCAGAGCCAACTTTGTCTATGAGAACAGTGGCTGTCTCCGAATAAAGTTTAAATCTCACTTCTTTCAAATTTAAAATAATTTCTGCAACATCCTCTGTCACTTCTGGAATAGGAGTAAACTCATGTAAAATTCCATCGATTTTGACAGCAGTTACAGCGGATCCCTGTAAAGAAGAGAGCAGAACTCGCCTCAAGGAATTGCCTAAAGTTAAGCCGAAGCCTCTCTCTAAAGGTTTTGCAACAAATTTTCCATAATAGTGGGATAATGATTCTTTATCTACGTCTAAGGCTTTGGGTTTAATCAAATCACGCCAATTTCTTTCTAACATACTCTATCTCCTGTCTCCCTCGGCTACGCGTCTTCTCACAGCCAATGCGGGAATTGTTTGACTACTTCGAATATAACTCTACTACTAATCTTTCTTCCATAGGCAAGGTCAAGTCATCTCGTGCTGGTAAATCCCTCACCTTGGATCTAAAAAAACTAGGTTCAAGCTCTAACCACTGAGGAATTTCTCTTCTCTTGACTGCCTCTAAAGCTCCTAAAATCCTAACACTTTTTTTACTTTTTTCTCGAACCTCAACCAAATCTCCCTTATCCACTAAAAAGGAGGGAATGTTGACTTTGCGCCCATTGACACTCAAATGCCCATGCCGCACGAGCTGCCTGGCCTCACAGCGCGAGTTTGCAAACCCAGAACGGTAAACAACGTTGTCAAGTCTTCGCTCAAGCATGACCAGTAAATTTGAACCGGTAATCCCTTTGGCACGCTCTGCTTTTTCAAAGAGACTTCGAAATTGTTTTTCTAACAAACCATACATTTTTTTAATTTTCTGTTTTTCTCTCAACTGAATTCCGTATTCAGAAAATTTTATGCGCCCTTGTCCATGTTGTCCAGGCGGGTAAGCTCTCCGCTCAAAACCACATTTATCCGTGAAACATCGATCTCCTTTTAAAAAGAGCTTTTGATTTTCACGCCTACAAATTCGACAAACTGAACCACAATAACGACCCATGATTTAAACCCTTCTCCTTTTTGGCGGACGACATCCATTGTGTGGAATGGGTGTAATATCCTCAATAAACGTAATACGCAATCCCGCCGAAGCAAGCGCACGAAGAGCGCTCTCTCGACCTGCTCCTGGACCACTGACATACACTTGAACCGAACGCATGCCACTCTCTACTGCTTTCCTGGCCGCATCTTCGGCAGCTACCTGAGCAGCAAAAGGAGTGTTCTTGCGTGAGCCTCTAAAACCCTTCCCACCTGAGCTGGACCAACAGATGGCATTGCCCATGGGGTCTGTGATCGTCACAATGGTGTTGTTAAACGTTGCGAGAATGTACACATTTCCTGTGGACACTGCTTTTCTCACTTTTTTTACTTTCTTCACAACACCATCAGGAGTGGGTGCCACTAGGGGCGCACCCTTGTCTTTTGTCTCTGTCTCTGTCTTTTCTATTTTTTCTTCACTCATAATTGTCCTTATAGCTCATGGCCTTCTGCCATATATTTCATGACCCTCTGCCATGTATTCCACGGCCTTATGCCATGTTTTTATTTCATTGCCTTGACAGACTTCTTCCCTGCAATGGCAATGGCTGGGCCTTTTCTTGTCCTCGCATTCGAATGGGTCCTCTGACCTCGAACTGGAAGGCTCTTGCGATGGCGCGTGCCACGATAGCAGCTCAAATCTACCAATCGTTTGATGTTCATGCTCACCTCACGCCTTAAATCTCCTTCTACTTTGTGAGCGCGATCGATGATCTCTCTAATTCTAGCAACTTCAGTCTCAATTAAAGCGTCAGATTTTTTACTCAGATCAATGCCTGCTTCTTTCAAAATCTTTTTAGCATTAGAACGACCAATTCCATAAATATAAGTTAATGCAACTTCCATTCTCTTATTTCGAGGGAGATCAACACCCGCAATTCGAGCCACTTTTTACCTTCCTTTCAAAAAAATTACCCTTGCCTTTGTTTGTGACGTGGATTTGAGCAAATCACACGCACCACTCCTTTTCGACGCAGGATTTTACACTTATCGCAAATTTTTCTTACCGAAGCACGAACTTTCATAAATCCTCATCTTAGGACAGTGAGTACCTCTGGCCCTCGGAGCGTAATGGCAACCGTATGCTCAAAATGAGCTGAAAGCGAGTGATCCTGAGTGACGGCTGTCCATCCATCCTCCAAAATCCTCACCTCTTGACGGCCAGCGTTAATCATAGGTTCAATGGCAATCACCATTCCTACTTTTAAGGCAACACCCTTCCCTTTAGTTCCGTAATTGGGAACCTGCGGCTCTTCGTGAAGGGACCTTCCTATTCCATGACCAACGAATTCCCTTACCACGCCGTAACCGAAACCTTCAACATAATTTTGGATTGCATAACCGATGTCAAAAACCCTATTTCCTTCAATACACTCCGCAATTCCAAGTTCAAGACTTTTTTTTGTGACTTCTACCAACTTTTGAGCTTCGCTACTCACCTCTCCCACAGCCACAGTGCAGGCAGAATCTCCATACCAACCCTCAAAACTCACACCAAAATCAAGTCCTACAATATCCCCATTTTTTAAAATCCTTTTTGGGGAGGGAATCCCATGCACTACTTCATCATTGATCGAAATACAAATACTGCAGGGGAATCCTTTATAACCCTTAAAGGCAGGAAGCACATTAAAATCTTTGCATCGGGATTCGGCGTAGCGATCAATTTCGGCCGTCGAAATTCCAGGTTTGGACATGAGAGCGACTTCGGATAAAATCTGAGCAACGACTTGGCCTGATTTTCTCATGAGATCTATTTCTTTTTCCGATTTTAAACTAATCATTTAATCTTTTTCCCTCTGGGACATTTAATTTTTTTCCCTCTGGGAAAAGCACTGCAAATCAATTAAAACCTCAATACTTTTTGAAGTGCTAAAAATACGTCATCACTTTGATCTTTTGCACTGATTTCATTTAATTTCCCCTGTTTCTGATAATAATCCACCAATGGGGAAGTTTGACTATGATACACCTGGAGTCTTTTTTGAATGACTTGTGGCTTGTCATCTTCTCTTTGAATGAGTGCAGAGTGGCAACTGTCACAAAATCCTTCTTTTTTAGGTTTTGGATTTATAATGTGGTACATGCTCCCACACTTGATACACGTTCTACGCCCAGACAATCGGACGATGAGCTCTTGATCCTCAATCTGAAACAACAGGGCATGATCCACTTGACGGCCTAACGTTTTAAGCATTTCATCTAGAACTTGTGCCTGAGGTAAAGTTCGTGGAAACCCATCCAAATAAAAACCTTTTTTGCAATCTTGCGCTTGAATTCTTTCCCGAATAAGTTCGATCACAACCAAGTCAGGCACTAACGACCCCTGGTCCATAAAAGTTTTTGCTTTTTTCCCAAGCTCTGTCCCCTGACTGATGGCGGCCCTCAACATATCTCCTGTAGAAAGCTGCGGGAGAAATGTCTTCTCTACTAAACGTTTTGCTTGAGTTCCCTTGCCAGATCCAGGTGGACCAAATAATACAGTAATCATGAATAAGCGGCGCGCCCCTTGATGCGAGTGTGCTTCATAAATCCTTCGTAGTTTCGTGAAAGCAAGAACGTTTCAATTTGAGCAACCGTATCCATAGCCACTCCCACTAAAATAAGGACGCTTGTTCCACCAAAGTAAAAAGGAACTTTCATGTTCTGAGTTAAAAGTGTTGGCAAAACACAAATCGTCGAAATATAAACCGCCCCACCGAGCGTAATCCGTGAAAGCACGTAATCAATGTATTGAGCCGTGGGAGCGCCAGGTCTGATTCCAGGGATAAAACCCCCATGTTTTTTTAAATTTTCGGCCACATCATCTGTTTTGAAAGTCACAGCAGTATAAAAATAACAAAAGAACACAATGAGGCTGACAAACAAAATTTCGTACAAAAGTGCCCCAGGCTGAATTTGATGCGCAATCTGCTGAAAATACTTGTTTGGAAAAAATGTGGCGACCGTGGCAGGAAACATAATGAGCGAGGACGCAAAAATAGGAGGGATCACTCCAGAAGTATTCACTTTCAAAGGCAAATGGGTGTTTTGACCCCCATAAACTTTTCGACCCACAATACGTTTAGCGTACTGAACAGGGATCCGCCTAGCTCCTCTTTCCATAAAAATAATAAAAAAGAAGGTCGCAAGAATAATCACTAAAATTATTAAAATTTTAAAAAAACTCAGCTCTCCTGAGCGGTAGAGACCGAGTGTGCTGCCAATCCCAGACGGAATTCGAGCTGCTATTCCCGCAAAAATAATGAGCGAAATCCCATTTCCAATTCCTCGCTCAGAAATTTGCTCCCCAAGCCACATCAAAAAAACAGTTCCAGCAGTCAAGGTACAAGTCGTCAGCAAACGAAAAGCCAGCCCGGGCTCAATCACCACTGAGGGACTTGTGTGCTCGAGTCCTGAGGCAATGCCAAACCCTTGCACAAAACACAGAAGGACTGTTCCATAGCGAGTGTATTGCGTAATTTTTTTTCGCCCCTGCTCTCCTTCTTTTTGAAGTTCGTGTAGGTAGGGCCAAACCACCGTCAGGAGTTGGAAAATAATCGAACTGCTAATATAGGGCATCACCCCTAGTGCAAAAATACTAAATCGCTCTAAAGCTCCACCGCTGAAAAGGTTAAACCAGCCAAAGATTGTGCCTTTCATATTGGCAAAAACCTGTTGTAAGGCCACCGAGTCCACCCCAGGAGTTGGGATATGAACTCCAACACGATAAACAGCTAAAATAAACAAGGAAAATAAAATACGTTTCCGTAATTCTGTGATTTTTACTATTCCTGCGATGCCTGACATGTTATTTTTTTACCTTTTTTAACCGAGGGAAAGTGACGATCTCTACTTTGCCGCCTGCCTTCTGAATTTTCTCGACTGCTTGAGCGCTTACTCGATGTGCTTTGATATGAAAGGTCTTTGTCAACTCGCCTGTTCCTAAAACAGTGAGCTTTTCGTGGGTCCCTTTGATCACCTTTGCCTCGGACAAAGTTTTAAGGGAGATCTCCGGAAATTCTGAAATATTAAGAAGCTCTAACCTCCCCACATTCACAATGGCATTCGATCGCCTTGTAAAATTTTTGAACCCTCTCTTCGGGAGCCGACGATAAAGTGGCATTTGGCCGCCTTCGAAACCAGGCCTCACATGCCCACCTGTGCGGGCAAGCTGTCCCTTGTCTCCCTTACCCGAAGTTTGACCCAGTCCAGAACCAGGCCCACGCCCTAATCTTTTTCGCTTTTGGGTAGCACCGGGATGCGCACGCAACGTATTGAGTTGTAACATATTTATCTCACCTCTGAAACGACGTCTAACAAATGAATCACTTTCTTAATCATCCCTCGCACCGAAGGAGTATTCTCTAACGTTCGAAGTTGCTCTCGATGCTTCAATCCCAGTCCACTTACAGTTGCTCTTTGGTCTGGGGGACAGCCAATCAGGCTCTTTCTTAATCGAATGGTAATGGTTCTTTTGGTCACTGTCATAAAATTTCCTCTACATGATTTCTGCTACTGTTTTTCCTCTTCCTTTGGCAATCTCCTCAAAATTTCTTAAATTTTTTAAACCCTCTAGCGTCGCTCGAACCACATTGTGAGGATTGTCTCGCCTCAATGACTTTGTCAAAATGTCCTTGATTCCAGCCACTTCTAAAATCGCTCTCACAACGGAACTGGCAATCACTCCCGTTCCCTCAGCCGCCGGCTTCATGAGAACCTGACTGGCTCCAAAATGCCCCAAGATTTGGTGAGGAATAGTATTTCCACTCAAGGAGACTTTTATCATGTTTTTCTTGGCCAATTTTCCAGCTTTTTTTATTGCTTCTGGGACTTCGCCGGCCTTTCCGAGTCCAACTCCGACTTGGCCTTTTTTATCTCCTACAACAACAATGGCCGCAAAGCTAAATCGCCTTCCTCCTTTGACCACTTTAGCGCAACGATTGATGTGAATCACTCTGTCTTCGTACTCTGAATCTTCTTGTTTCCTAGCCTGTGAATGACTTGCCATTTTTTTATCTCCCTAGAGCTTGTAATAAATTAATTCACAAGCCCCTTTAAAATTTTAATCCGCCTTCTCTTGCAGCATCTGCCAAAGCCTTCACTTGCCCATGGTACAAATACCCACCTCGATCAAAAACAACTTGATTGATTTTCTTTGCAAGTGCGCGCTTGGCCACCAAGTTTCCCAACTGTTTTGCCCCATCGATGGTTCCATGAACTTTTTCACGAAGTTCTTCTTCGAGTGTAGAAGCAGCCACCAGTGTGTGCCCTTTGAGATCGTCTATGAGCTGAACATACAGGTGCTGATTGGAACGATAGACACTCATTCTGGGGCGTTCTAAAGAACCCTCAACTCGTGAGCGAATTCTCTTTTTCCGCTTAAATCTGACAATTCTTTTCTGACTTGTTCTTTTTCTGGGTTGAGTAGCCATTTAAAACCTCATTACTTTGCACCAGCAGCTTTACCCTGCTTACGGATAATGTGCTCGTCTACATATTTAATTCCTTTGCCCTGGTAAGGCTCAGGTTTCCTAAAAGATCTAATTTTCGCTGCCGCCATTCCCACTCCTATTTTATCTGCACCCGTTACAATCACACGGGTGTTATTTTCGACTTTAGCGGTAATCCCTACAGGCATCGTATAATCAATGGGATGCGAATAACCCACATTTAGAGTCAAAACATTGCCTTTTGTAGCAGCTCGGTACCCCACACCTATAATATCAAGTTCTTTTGAAAACCCAGTGTGAACCCCATGCACCATGTTGTGAACGAGAGTACGGGTGAGCCCATGCAAAGCAGAAGCATGGGGAGTAAGCTGATCTTCGAGAGTGAACAAAATAATTCCTCCCTCCACCTTTGCAGAAACACCTACGGGCAGAGAATGCGAAAGCTTTCCCTTGGGACCTTCCACTTTCACTAAACGATCTTTGACTTCTACTTTTACTCCCTGCAAAATTTTTACAGGAACCTTACCTACGCGAGACATAAATCACCATACCTCACAAAGAACTTCGCCGCCCATCATCGATGCCTTTGCACGATGCCCTGTCATCACCCCTTTTGAGGTGGAAACAATTGCAATTCCTGCACCACCGAGTGGACGTGGAATTTTTAGATACCCTGCGTATTGTCTCAACCCTGGACGACTCACTCTTTTGATTCCACGAATAACAGGTTCTCCACGCTCTGTATATTTTAAATAAATTTTAATCAGGGGATGCCCTTCCTCACGGTGAAGTCTAAAATTTTTAATGTAGCCTTCTTCCTTGAGCACTCGAACAATATTGGCTTTGAGTCGAGAAGCAGGAACTTCTAACTTTTCGTGCTTCTCTTTATTGGAGTTCCGAATTCTTGTTAATAAATCAGCAACTGGATCTGTCATGCCCATAATTAATCAAACCTTTCTCTTCTTACCAACTCGACTTCACTACTCCAGGGAGTTGCCCTTTCAAGGCAAGACCCCTAAAGCACAGACGACACATATTAAATTTTCGCATATAGGCGCGAGCCCTTCCACAGATGGGACAACGATTGTGTACACGAACTTTAAACTTTAGTTTTTTTCCAATTTTTTCAATCTTCGCGAGTGTCGACAAAAAAGGCCTCCTTTTACTTTCTAAATGGAACACCCAGACCCGTCAATACGGCTCTCGAGTGTTCATTATTATTTGCTGTGGTCGCAATAGTCACAGTCATTCCACGAACTTTATCTATTTTGTCGTAGTTGACTTCTGGAAAAATAATTTGTTCTTTAATCCCCATTGAATAATTCCCTCTCCCATCAAAAGATTTCGGATCGAGTCCTTTGAAATCTCGAACTCTGGGCAATGCCACATTCAAAACTCGGTCTAAAAATTCAAACATTCGAGCACGTCGTAAAGTCACGACAACGCCCAAGGGTAAGCCTTTTCGAATTTTGAAGGTCGCAATAGATTTTTTAGCTCTTGTCAAAACCGCTTTTTGCCCCGTAATGGACATGAGCTCTTCGAGTGCATTGTCTAATACCTTTGGATTGGCCACCGCTTCTTTGACCGCACAGTTAATCACTATCTTTGAGAGACGAGGAACCTGCATGGTATTCTTAAACTCAAACTCTTTCATCACCGAGGGCACGACTTTTTCGCGATAGAAGGCCAGAAGCCTTGGGGTTTTACTTGGAGAAATGTGGGTTTCTCCGGGAGCGGCAATTTTAATCTGGGCAGCTTCTGTCTCTTTTGATTTTTTTGTTTTAGCAGCTAAAGATAGAGCCTTTTTGGCTTCTTTGGCTTCCTTTGCAGCTTTTGAGGCCGCGGCCTGAGCTTTTGCTTCTTCTGGCCCCCCACTCTCCGCATCATCTTTATCTTTATCTTTACCTTTTTTAGAACCCATTTTTAAAATCTCCTAAATGACTTTCTTACTTAACTAAATCCAAATCCCCATCGCAACGCTTACAAAACCGGATTTTCTTCGAACTCCCCTCGCTCTGTTTGATCCCATGCCTCACTCCACGATTGCATTTCGGACAGAGTAAAAGGACATTGGAGTAATGCAGCCCTGATTCTTTTTCTAAAAACCCTCCTTGTGGGTTTTTTTGATCAGGGCGAACGTGTTTCTTTACTAAACCTACCTTTTCTACAAGTATGCGACCCGTCTTAGCGAGCACCTTTAGGACTTTTCCTGTTTTGCCCTTGTGTGAGCCGGAAATGACTTGAACTTGGTCATTTTTTCGAATCGATACTTTGAATAAATGAGAGGGTAACATCTTAATTTTTCCTCATAAAATTTCTGGCCTCATAACACTTCTGGGGCGAGAGAAATAATTTTAGTGAACGCTTTGGCCCGAAGCTCTCTTGCAACCGGTCCAAAGATACGAGTTCCCACAGGCTCATTTTGAGCATTGATTAAAACAGCAGAATTAGTATCAAACCGAATGTAAGTCCCATCGTTTCGATTGACTTCTTTTCTTGTTCGGACAATCACAGCTTTCAAAATTTCTCCTTTTTTAACTTTCGCAGTGGGAATGGCGTCTTTCACGGTCACCACAATCACATCCCCCAGCGTGGCATACCTACGTCTGCTGCCACCTAAAACCTTAATACACATCACTGATTTTGCCCCTGAGTTATCAGCCACATCTAAACGAGTTGTCATCTGAATCATACGCTCACCTCTTGTGAAATCTCATCATGGCCTTTTCTCAATATGGACCGAAGAACCCAATGTTTCTCTCGGCTCAGTGGCCTGGATGAAACAATAGAAACCAAATCTCCGATTTTAGCCTCATTTTTTTCGTCGTGAGCTTTGTACTTACGAGAAAGATGCAGGTATTTTTTATAAAACTTATCTCGAACACTTCGATCTACTTTTACGACAATTGTCTTTTGCATCTTATCACTGACGACAATACCTCTCAAAACCCGTCTTTTTTGGAGTGGATTCCTTGTATCTAGAACAACCACCACCGGCTTTTTTTCTTGTTTTGCCACCATTGTCTATTCCTCTTTCAAATTAACTGGGTTTAGAGCTTTGAACACTCTTCGTTTTTAACATCTTCATTCGTGCTAAATCTTTTCGCGATTTCCATATCGAAGACCAGTTTTCAAGTTGTCCAGTTGCACACTTCATCCGTGCCTGAAAAAGCTGTGTTTGGGTTTCCCGAATCTTTGTGTCGAGTTCGTTTTGAGTCAAATTTTTTAATTCCTTAAATCTTTTAGTAGACACGTTTTTACTCCTTTACCACTGCAGGTGGGCTTAGGGCCGTTGGTGCAATCACAAGTGGAGCCCCCACTTGCGAAGGATGTGTTTTATCAATCGGCAAACACTGCAAAGGCAGCTTATGATCTGCAAGTCTCAAAGCTTCGAAAGCTTCCACCCTCGAAATTCCAGACATTTCAAAAACAATCCGCCCAGGCTTCACCACTGCACACCACTCCTCAACATTTCCTTTTCCAGATCCCATTCGAGTTTCAGCCGGTTTTTTAATCAAAGGCTTATCTGGAAAAATTCGAATCCAAATTTTTCCACCCCTTTTTACATAACGAGTCATGGCCACACGAGCTGCTTCGAGTTGTTTCGAAGTAATCCTTCCGCACTCCGTTGCCCGAAGTCCATAATCACCAAAAAAAAGAAAACAGCCTCGATTGGCTTTTCCTCTCATTTTCCCTTTTTGCTGCTTTCTCCATTTGACTTTCTTTGGGGACAACATTTTTCACTCCTTTAGACTGTTCCTTGCATGGCTTTGGCCTCTATGATGGCTTGTTTTTTGAGGGTCAACATTTCTCCATGATAAACCCAAGATTTTACTCCAATGATTCCATAGGTTGTTTTTGCTTCAGCAAAGCCATAGTCTATATTGGCTCTCAAAGTATGAAGTGGCACACTGTCTTCGCTATACCATTCTGTGCGCGCAATTTCTGCTCCACCGAGTCTCCCTGAAACTCTAATTTTGATACCTTTGATGCCTTGTTTAAAAGCCGCCGTCATGCATTTTTTCATAGCCCTTCTAAAAGCAACTCGTTTTTCTAATTGAGCGGCCACATTTTCTGCAATGAACTGGGCATTGGACTCAGGTTTTTTAACTTCGATAATATTTAGAAAAATTTCATTTTTCGAAAGCCCCTGCACCTCGGCTTTGAGAGACTCTACCCCGGCTCCTTTTTTCCCAATGACAATTCCAGGCCGAGCAGTGTGGACGTTGATCTTTATTTTATTGGCTGCTCTTTCAATTTCTATTTTTGAAATTCCAGCACTGTAGAGTTTTTCTTTAAGATACTCTCTCAATTTAATATCTTCGTGCAACAATACGCTATAGCCTTTTTTTGCAAACCAGCGACTATCCCAAGTGCGGGTAATTCCCAAACGAAATCCTATTGGATGGACTTTTTGACCCATATTTTTCCTCTCAGCGCTCAGCTAATGTCACTGAAATGTGACTTGATTTTTTGTTGATGCGAAATGCCGATCCCTTGGCTCGTGGCCGAAACCTTTTTAAAATAGGGCCTCCGCCCACCAAAATTGTTTTTACATACAGGTTGTCAATATCCACAGTGCCCTTTCCTTTCTGATCGGCATTGGCGACTGCACTTTTGAGCAACCCATAAAGCAATCCGGCCGTCCTTTTTCTTGGAGAAAAACGAAGGGTATTCAAAGCTTCGTTGATATTTTTTCCTCTCACCTCGTCGGCTAGCAGCCCCACTTTTCTAGGTGTAATTCTGATAAAACTAAGTTTTGCTTTCGATTCCATAAGTTTGATGTCCTTTTATGCTTTCGCACCTGCGGCTGGTTTTGCTTTGGGTGCTGCCGCTGCTGCCGGCGCTGGCGCAGCTCCTGGTGCTGGTTTGCCTGCAGATGCACCTGGGGCTCCTCCGGTGGCTGGAGCTGTCCCCGCCTCTGCTGCTGCTTTTTTATCGGCTGGAGTATGGCCGTGGAACATGCGTGTCGGAGAAAATTCTCCAAATTTATGACCCACCATATTTTCCGTAACATATACTGGAATAAATTTTTTCCCATTGTGCACAGCAAATGTCAGGCCCACGAAATCTGGTAAAACAGTGGAACGCCTAGACCAAGTCTTGATGACTTTGCGGTCTTGAGCTTGCCTCGCTGTCTGTGCTTTTTTTAGAAGATGATCATCACAAAAAGGACCTTTTTTAACTGAACGTGACACTTTTTAATCTCCTCTTACTTTCGTCTCGTGACAATAAAGGCATCGGTGCGCTTGTTATTTCTGGTTTTATAACCCTTAGTTGGAACTCCCCAAGGGGTCCTGGGATGTCCTCCTCCAGAACTTTTCCCCTCACCACCACCATGAGGATGATCCACGGGATTCATCGAAACTCCTCGATTGGTGGGCCTGATCCCAAGCCAACGCGAACGGCCCGCTTTCCCAATGGCAATATTTTCGTGATCCGTGTTCGAAAGCTGTCCAATAGAGGCACTACAGCGAGCATGGATGAGTCTCATTTCCCCACTGGGGAGTTTGACTTGACAATAATCTCCCTCTTTGGCCATGAGCTGCCCATAATTGCCCGCAGAACGGGCAATGATGCCACCCTTGCCTGGCAGCATTTCTATATTATGAATGAGCGTTCCGACCGGGATAGAAGAAAGGGACAAATTATTTCCTGGTTTTATATCGGCCGTTTCGCTCGCCAAAACAGGGTCTCCTACCTTCAAATTTAAAGGTGCCAAAATATATCTTTTTTCTCCATCCGCATAGTTAACGAGTGCAATGTACGTAGAACGATTTGGATCATACTCAAGAGATGCCACTTTAGCCGGGATTTCTTTTTTATCGCGCAAAAAATCCACAACTCTGTACCTCTGTCTGTGGCCTCCTCCGATATGGCGGACCGTCATTTTGCCAAGCGCATTTCGCCCTCCTGTCTTTCTCAGCTCGACAATAAGACGCCTTGGTTTTTTGGGTTGTTCTTTCTTAGGCGTTAAAACAGAAAAGTCAGCCACGTTTTTAAATCGCGTTCCAGGAGTATTCGGCTTAAAAGTTTTAATGGGCATTTTTATCCTCTAAATCCTCTCTCTATTATTTGTTTTGAAAAAATTCTATCTTCTGACCAGGCAACAAGGAGACAATGGCTTTTTTCCAATTGGGTTTTTTTTTCTCTAAGCCTCCATAACGCTTCATTTTTCCATGGACAATGAGAGTGTGGATTTTTTTTACTTTGACATTAAACAATTTTTGAACAGCATCTCGAATTTCATTTTTACGAGCTTGGGGAGCCACTTCGAAAACATATTTTTGGGCTAACTCTGCCATGGCTGTGCTCTTCTCACTTATCAGAGGCCTCAAAATCACATCATAAACAGAACGCATAAGTTATTCCTTTTTTATTCCTTCAGAGGGCATATTTTTAGATTTAGGGTTAAATTTAGAGTCAGATTTAGGGTTAGGCATTAGGTTTTTTTCGATCGTCGTCACAGCCTTTTTTGTAAAAACTAACCAAGGAAATTTGATCAAATCGTACAAATTGATATTCTCTGTTCTTAAAAACTTTATTCTCGGGATATTCTGACTCGAGAGCTCTAGGTTTTTATTTTCTTCGTCGATGATCAGAACTTGATTCAACTGAAATTTCTTTCGGATAAGCTCACTCAAAGGTTTTGTCTTATGGGAGGAGAGCTTTAACTCGTCCAGTATCAAGACTCGCTGAGAGGCCACTCGATCAGAAAGTGCACACCTCAAAGCTCCACGGACCATTTCCTTAGGAGTCCGTTGAGCATAAGAGCGAGGAATAGGGCCAAAGGTTTGGCCTCCACCAGGATGAAGAGGCGACCGAGTAGAGCCTTGTCTTGCATTTCCAGTACCTTTTTGCCGAAAGGGTTTTCTGCCGCCTCCGCGCACCTCAGCTTTTGTCTTTGTTTTAGCTGTGCCTTGGCGTTTGTTGGCCAACTGTGCTTTGAGCACCTGATGAACCAATGGAAAATTCACTTTGACTCCAAAAACAGCGTCGTTTAAGTCTAACGTCCCAATTTTTGCTTTTTCTTGATTTAATAAATCTAGTGTTGGCATGTCTCAATTTCCTTTTTGAACGTGCTTAATCGCTTTTTTAATCATGACAATTCCGCTCTTGGGGCCTGGCACACTCCCATTGACTAAAAGCAGTTTATTTTCCGCATCAACCTTAACCACCTTTATATTTTGAATCGTGACTTTTTCGTGCCCCATATGGCCTGGCATTTTTTTATTTTTAAAACATTTTCCAGGATCTGCACGATTTCCAATAGATCCCAAGGATCTGTGAGACAGTGAAGCCCCGTGAGTTTTCATGCCTCCTGACATGTGAAAACGCTTCATTCCGCCCTGAAAACCTTTGCCCTTGCTCCTGGCAGACAAATCCACAAGATCTCCGCTTTTAATGAAATCAGGAGAAAGCACCTGGCCGATACTCAGCCCTTCTAATTTTGCGTCTTTGGGAAATCTAATTTCCTGGTAGTGATAGAATGCCTTGTTGCCTAACTTTTTGGTGTGTCCCAGTTCAGACTTTTTAGCACGTTTTGGATTTTTTTCGATAAAACCAACCTGAATGGCTTGATAACCTTCTTTTTGAAGGGTCTTGATCTGTGTGATCACAACAGGTTTTAAGTCAATCACAGTTACAGACTGAACCAGCCCCTCGTCATTATAGACTTGGGTCATGCCAGCCTTGATCCCCAAAATTCCACCTAAACCCTGAGTTAAGACCACAGAAGCACTATCATGCTGGGAAGCTTGCGCTTCATTAGCCTGTGAACCAGCCTGTGAATTAGCCTGTGAACCTTGTGAAGTTTGCACTCCAGCTTGAGCTATGTTTTGCTCCATAAAATAAACTCCAAAAAATTTCTACATCTCATTAAATGCACCCTCTTGGATGCTATCTTGGTGATGCACCTTTTAAGAGTACTATCAAGTTGCCGACTTTCTCATTGGGAAGGGCTTATACTGTGAAGCTTACGCTCCACTATACTTTATGAAGCTTACGCTTCAGTATACCTTTGCCCTTGCAAAGAGAAGTATCGACTATGTCCAGCCTACTTAAGCAGGACTATGACTTAATCTCTACATCCACTCCAGCAGATAAATCCAACTTCATCAAAGAATCCACCGTCTGCTGGGTGGGCTCTAGAATGTCCAAAAGCCGCTTATGAGTTCTAATTTCGAACTGTTCGCGTGATTTTTTATCTACATGAGGCGATCTGAGAACGCAATACTTATTAATGACGGTCGGAAGCGGGATCGGTCCTCTCACCGAAGCCCCTGTTCTTTTCGCAGTATTGACGATTTCCCAAACCGATTGATCGAGCACTCCATGATCAAAAGCCTTGAGCTTGATCCTGATTTTATGTTCTATGGCCATATCTTACATCTCTCCCTAAAGTGACAAGAGAAGTTCCCCCACCCCAGAGATGTGTCTTTGAGGGTGGGCAATCTTTCTCCATACGTCTGTTCATGCTACCTGCTTCAGGGGCATATATACTGGGAACTTTTCGGGAAAACAAGTGGAAAGAGAGGAATC
>CAZBEI010000067.1:0-30325 GCA_964490895.1 uncultured Bdellovibrio sp.
TGTAAGAAATCTGACAGGCATTTGACTAATCTCCATAATGCTCCCCATTCTCACAATTACACTGGCCATTGAGGCTTGAGTTTCCATAGCTGATTTAAAAAGTTTATAATCTTAGCCACCGTGTCCAACAAGGACTCAAAATTCCAGATTCTGGCTATGGGTTGGATTTTAAAAAAATGTGATTGTCACAGTTTTTCAGAACGACGCCACTCCAAAGAGGGGGTTGGCGTTATGACCTTGAGCCCTGGCTTTTGATGGCCACGAGGCCAAGAGCTGGGACCAAGAGAGGCGTTTTCTATCTAAGGGCTGTAAGGGAGTGGGTTTTGGCTCCAGCGGTTTTGGAACGATCTGAGATCTGATTTTTGAAGGATTCATTCATCTCTTTTTTCGTAGAGCTCTCTAACTATTTCACGCAAGGATTTGTACATCTTCTCGGTTTCCACATCCACATTATTGTTAATTTTTTCGAACTCCCAAACTTCTCTTGCCATACTAAACGCTCTAGCTGGATCTAACACATTATTCTGCTTTAGCGTTTTCCACTTCTCATTAAAAATGGCGAGAAACCTCTTATCAATTTTATTTGCTGCTGTCTGATATACCATTAACAAGTTCCTTGGTTTCCATTCTAGCAATATCTCAAGCGCAGCTAAGTTCTTTTGAGCCTCGGTAAACTCACCCAATACGGGTCCCTCCGGTAACGATGGCACCACTGGAGCAATTCCACTTGTATTTTGTAAGCAAATTACATAATCAGAAGTTAAAATTTCCCCATTCTCTTGTTTTGTAAGCACTAACTTAACAGCATAAATTGTCCTTGTAGGACCTCCTATACTTGGAGCTGCAATGCTCTCTAATATTTTTTTCTCTCCTTCTTCTCTTTCAATCACTGTATTTAGCTCCAAATCTGAACCATTTACAGTATAAGTTATGGTGGAGCTATTACCAATACCTTGTTCAAACACAATTAAAGAACCGGTAGCATTTGAGCACCTTTTTGAGTGCACTCCAGCAAACGCAGAGCTACTGAAAACTATCCAAAATAGAACCAATAAAAATTTATTCATATAATTCTCCTATAAATTTATCTAACCTAAATATATTATCTCATCTGAAAATTAAGACCAAGTTACATTGAGTAACAAATGCAATTACCCTGGAATATCTGATCGATTTACATCGACACTTAAAGATGATACAACCCATCGCAATGAAAACCGAGATTCAGTTGGAAAAAATCATTGAAGCAAACCTGGCAGAACTTCTTGATTTTCGCATACAGGCCGTGGGGGGGGCAGTCATTATTTCTTATTACATTGAAGTCCTCATTGCCTATCTTCAGTCTGATCTACCTCGTCTTAATGAACTCAGTAAAACTATTCCAGAGAATCTCAGTCTCAAAGAATACCAATACCTCAGTCTGATTCTTGCTGTTAGAACTCAGATTCGAAAACGGTTTTTTCATAAAAATGATGTAGAACAACTTCTTGAATACGAAGCTCCATCTAAAACCTGGAGAGCAGAAGGTTTATTTGTAGCTGCTATGTATTATGAAACAAAGGAAAACAACAAAGCATCTAAAGATCTTTATCTTCGAGCGACCCAGGCCTTATCTAAAGTGAAATGTGAGAAAAAATCTGTAAGAGCACTGTTAAATTATGTCGTCATGGAAAGTCGTTTGTACCCAGAAAAAAAATTAATTTCTGATTATCTTTTTATTGCTAAAAAAGCTAAAAATGTAGGTGCTCTTTCTGTTTCTGGGGTAGCTTATCTCAATATTTCTAGAGAATATCAAAAAATATTGGCCCTTGAGCTCGCTCTCAAGCATTGTAAATTGGCAATTAAAGAATTAAACTCAGACCACGGCTCGCTTCATTATTATCTTTCAATTGTACACCGTTGCCACCTCTATCTTGAAATGGGACGCTTTCCAGAAGCACTGCTAGACTACCAAAGAGCTTCGATCTCTCAATTAAGTGAGGTGAGGTGCGCACTTCAAATCATTGATGTTCTACTAAAGAAACAAGTAATAAATCAATCCGTAATGACGCAAGCCACTCCCACTTGGAAAGAACGGATTCAAGAACTAAAGTCTGATAAAAATACCAAATCTTTAACTCAATTAGAGCAAAAACTAGTTGATCTCATTTCTCATGCGTCTTACTCAAAGTTTGATCTCATGGATGCTCTTTATTCATCAGAAAAAAGTTTTACATCCAAAGAAAACCGATTAAAAGTTCTTATGAGCCGTTTTCGAAAAAAATGTCCAGGACTTCTCATTCGATCAGAAGGAAAGTATTTTTTAGCGGATGAGGTATTCCTCACGTGAAAAATCTGCTCCTCCTGTTTTTCTTTTGTGTTTTCTCAACCAAAGTCTTGGCTTCAACGCCTTGGCTTCTCAAAGTTCAATCTACTTATGTGGATCAAGATACTAATTCAGAAGTCACTTATCATGGAACGGGCGTTCTTGTCATAGTAGAGGACCGGTTTTTTGTGCTTACAGCGTCTCATGTTTCTCAAGGTGAAAGTCTTCAGATATTTTCTAACAACAAACTTCTTCCTATTATAGGCCGTGTAAGCCGAAACCTTGACGATACTGAACTCATTGAGGTGCGGCTAAATCCACCCATAGAGCCATTAGCTGAATGGAATGAGCGGGATCGCTTGTTTGAAGTCCCAGACTCAAAACTCTGGTTTTGGTGGAGGTTCATTGAAAATACTCGAAGAGGAGGGTTTTCTGAACTTTCGCTCAAAGCCATTCAACTGGATCAAAACGAAACACTATTAATTCGTCATGACCTTTGGAAAGACTCTGAGCTTCCACAAACATCAAAACCCTTTTATGATCGCTTCTTCCTGAATAACCCCCTCCTAAATTTAGAAAATAGAAATTCAATGCACTGGACACTCAGTGGACAAGAAAGAACTACTTCAGTTTACCTCAAATCAGGTACCAGTGGCTCCCCAGCTCTAAAAATGTTCTACCCAGAGAGCTTTAAAAATGGAGGATCTGGAAAAGATTTCACAATTGCATTATCGGGACTTGCCTCGCACACCCAAAGATTTTCAGAATTCTCCCACTTTACAAGCCCCAGTGTCATCGCTCATTTATTGGACCAATACCTTAAACTAAAATTAAATAAAAAAAATATCCAAAAAAATATTTTAGATGAAACCCATTGGAGTCTTCGGTGTGGATTAACCTATCGATCCATGAATGGATTTCAAGAGATTGCTACAAGCAGTCAGATCGGAAACGGTTCTTCACATGACGGAGGTGGAGGTTTAATTAAAAATTCCCCTGAAGCAGAGTCTCCAGATGTCTTCGAAAGGTTTAGAATCTCTCCTGGAGTGACTCACAATGGCCACAATGTACTCGCTTATCGAATTAAATATAGAAATCAGGTCGCTTATCTTAATGGAAGCCTTTCATCTTATAAACTTCTAAAAGAATGGGGTATTTCTTTAAATATTAATCCCATTGAAACAGCCAATCAAATTACAAATATCACCGCAGAACGACTGGGGTTTTATCGGACAAATTTTAGCTTGATTGACAAAGAAGGCAACCGTCTTTCGTATGAAGAAGGTAAAATTAAAATCAATATTGTTGACCCGCAATCGCTATTTGGAGAAGTTTTTTCATTTACTTTGGATGAGAATGGAGCACTGATTGGAGGTCATAAACCCTTTTTGCCAATCATTCGCATTCGCTCATCAGATGGGGAAAAAGACCTCATTGTTGATCTGACTGAACTTTTCTTCATTGAGCCATCCTACCGTAGAGATACGACTCAATATGAGCAAACCTTGAATCCAAAAAAAATCGATTTTGATCGACTCATTAATCTTCTTTTTGATTGTAATAATAAAGTTCGACTTTTTACTAGGATTCAGAAACGTGATTCTAACTCAAGAGGCTATGAAAGAATGATTGAATGGGGCACCGAGTCCCGTTAGTATGACCACCATGAAAGATCTTCTGAGTTTTTAGATCCTAATTTAATAGCTAGAGCGAGTTCGGAGTTAGCAGCATAAGAGCATAGGAAAAATATCGCGCCAGACAAAGCTTGGATAAGGAGGATTGATTGGATACATCATGAAACTTTATATTTCGTCCCAACTGGTGGGAGTCCAGTCTGATCAAAGCCGTAGCGGGCAGGTCAGTAGCGAGTCTTGCTGGGTGTCGAGCAATCGCCACGGAGGTGTTCTCTCATGGTCACGGTAGTTTTTAAGAATCTAGATAAATCAGATTTAATAAAAGAGACTGTAATTGTTTTGCTGCTACACATCATAAGTACCAAGGAGGCGCCTCTTTGGTACTTATGATGTGTAGCAGCAAAACAACTACCTGGATGGGTTATTGCGAAGCTTGGGATATGGTTAGTCTTTGCGGTCATGGTTGGTATTGTAATCAGAAAGAAATCTTTGGCTAAACCAATATGGCTTGTAACACTTCTACTGGGTGGAGCTGCGGCATACCTCGCCGGTAGCAAACCCTTTTGAACGCAAAATGATAAAGAGGAGCTAGTGTGGATTGGAGGTGATCTCTAAAAATTTAATTCGCAAATTTGATTCGCGCAAAATCAATTTTCTTGTTTCTGTCTGTGGAGTATTTGGAAGCCTTTATTTCAGTGAAGTTCTTAAATACCCACCTTGCGTTTTGTGTTGGTATCAGCGAATTGCTTTGTATCCTCTGGCTCTGATTTATGCGATTGCGCTGTGGTCCGAAGATCAGGCTCACCGAAAGTACGCATTCACATTTATCGTTCTTGGATTTGCCACGGCACTTTATCACAACCTGCTCTACTATGGGGTGATTGACCAAGCGATTGTACCATGCTCAGGGGGCGGGGTTTCCTGCACCTCAAGACAGCTAAGGTCTACCTCCACTTGCTCGACATGGAATTTCTCCGGGTTGCTACCAACAAATGCCAGTAGTTTAGTAATGTTGAATTCAAAAATACCATTTTGGAAAAACTCATCACCCTCATCAAGCCCACTCACTATCCAAGCCATTTCTGATCAGTCAACGGCGCAATACATTAAAAATGATGCCTATTGAGTAACTCATAAATTTTAAAAACCATTAGTTTTTCGTCCGCTCATCCAAATCAATAAGGAGTTTAAAAATTTTTCGTCTCGACCAACGGTAAATTCCAAAATCTGAATCAAGCGTCAAAATATCTCCTATCTCAAAATCTTCGGCCATACAAACAAGGCAGGCATCTGCAAAAGCCATTGGAACCTTGTCGTATTGGTTGATGAAGTCCATAACTCTGGATTCCTGCCCCGCGAGATTCCATGGAATGCGAACAATTCCACTTTGAATATTCTTAAGCACTGCATCGGTTGCACCAGGGATACGTCGGAGCAAATAACAGGCTTCTGCAATAACAGCTTCACATGTGATCAGTGGTCTCGACAACTCCTTGAGTGCATGAGCGCAATCTTGATGGTACTTTTCAGAACGATCAAGGAGAGCCACAATTCCACCAGTATCAAGCAAAATGGGCTTCACTTTCCAAAGTCTTCCAGATGTGTCTTGTTTGAACCTAGATCATTACAATCGGAAGAAAACTGTCCCAATCCTATCCATCGAGACTTGTGCTTTAAAGTTGCCAGATGAGTTATTGCCATAAGATGGATGCTCTCGCGGACAATCTCAGATTCGGTCTTGCTAAGGGATTTTGAAAGTTTAGTGAGTTCTCTTTGGGAGTTCTCATCTAAACGTGCTGTTAAGGTTTTTGACATAGCATCATTACTCCTGTAATACATTATATATATTGTATTACTAAAATCAATCAAAATTAAATCTAATAACCAGCTAATATTATTTGTTTTATTTTAAAACAACCGGCACAAGGGGGTGGGGTTTGAGGATAATCTCAGGGGTCTCGAGCTCCCCTTATACCGTCTCCCCCAGTTCGTGATTGAGCTAAAACGGTTTCTTCGATCCAACTTGTCAAACGTAAATACGAATCCTGTACAGGTTTTCTTGAGACTTAAACTTCTAATCGGGATAGTAGGATAATTAAAGCCCTCACAATGACTTATCTCAGGCAGAGATTTGAGAGTAGGGAAAAAATCCAGTGGGTTGTTGTTGACCACACTATAAAAAAAGCGTACTATTTTAAAGTATGGTAAGCAGACTTGTTAACCCCCTTATTAAAAAGAGTTTTTTTCTGTTCGGAGCACGGGGAACTGGAAAATCTACTTGGTTAGCCCAGCATTTCACTAGCGCGGCAGTCTGGGTGGACCTGCTGGATCGAGACACACTTGATCGGTATCTCTCTAACCCAGGAGGCATCAAGGGATTGTTTGAAGCCCATAGAAACAACGACAAAATCAAATGGATCATTATTGATGAAGTTCAAAAAATTCCTGCTCTTCTTGATAATGTTCATAAGGAAATTGAAAATAAACGTTTTAATTTTGCACTTACCGGTTCAAGTGCCAGAAAGTTAAAACGCACTGGAGCCAATCTCCTGGCCGGACGCGCTGGCTGGAACCAGATGTTTCCCTTTACCTCCTTTGAACTGGGCGCAGCATTTGATCTTCAATCTGCTTTAAGTTGGGGTACATTACCATCACTGTCCGACACAAGTGATGAGGCCCTACGAATGGATTATCTTAGGACTTACTCGATGACCTACTTGCGCGAAGAAATCATGCAAGAACAACTGGCACGAAATATCCAGGCATTTCGAAACTTTTTAGAAGTAGCAGCTCAAATGAATTGCCAAATTATTAATTATTCAAAAATAGCTAAAGACATTGGAGTAGAGGTTCCCACCGTACAATCCTATTTTGAGATACTTGAAGACACCTATACTGGCACCATGCTGCCACCCTTTGACCGATCCATCAGAAAAAGACAACGAAAGAACCCAAAGTTTTATTTTTTTGATACAGGGGTTCTGCGTTCTTTGACGCGAGCTCTTGCTACTTCTGTCGTTCAAGGATCTTCTTATTATGGAAATTTATTCGAACACTGGGTCGTTCTTGAATTCTTGAGATATAATGAAATCCTCAAAAAAGATTATCGACTGAGCTATCTTAGAACTAAGGATGATGCTGAGATAGACTTGATTCTCGAACGTCCAGGGGAACCCATCATTGCAGTGGAGATAAAATCATCGAAACGAGTGGATGAAGTGGAAGTGGGTCATATGCAAAGATTAGCAGGGGATCTGGGCACTAAAGTCCGCATGTACTACCTATCGCTCGATCCCTTGTCCCAAAAAATAGGGAAAGTGGATTGTGTCCCGTGGCAACAAGGAGTGTTTGAAATTATGGGATTGTAACTTGCCGTTCTCATCGATAGTAATCTTCCAAGAGTTACTTTATCTTATTGGAGGGGGTTGGTAGACTTGTAGGATCCATCACAAATTTCTGCTTTGCATCTTTGGATAGTTGTTTGATCTGCCGCTCTCGTTGCAAAGCTTGGCTATAAGTCCCAATGATCTCGGTCATGAGCAGAGCCTTGGGTTGGTGGCTACGGGTATAAGCGGCACCTTTTCCCGCGCAATGACTCACAAAACGTTTAGAGGGATCCGGTGATATGCCAGTATAGTAAGTGCCATCATTACACTCGATTATGTAAAGACTCCAGATATGATTCTTGTTCCGCATATTCTCTCATTGTTATGCATTTAGGGGGTCTGGTCTAGTGCTGGTTTTTATTAAACCATTTTTTATTTACAAAAAGCGAATTAATATATGTATCCGCGTAAATAAAATATCCTTTTGATTCGAGGAAGGTTGAAATCATGGGATTTTTGGGTCTAATATGATTTTCAGAATACTCACAAGTTTCTGCGCAGATAATTGGAATGGGGTATTTTTCAAAATCCAAAGTTTTTAATACAGTCAAATCCAACCCTTCGATATCAATCGACAAAAAGTCTGGATAAGTTTTAAAGTTCTTATAAATAATTTCATTAATTGTCTCAAGAGGAACCCTTGTTTTTTTTGCAAGTTTAAATTTTCCAGATTTTTGGCGCAGGAGGGCCTCATCACTCGAAAAGGTATTAATTCCCTTTGCTTCAAATATATAGAAATCGGCCTCTTTTTGCGACCCGTCTCCCACTCCAATGTTGAGTATAGTGTCTTCTTTTCGGACGTGTTGAATAAATGAAATTAATGATTCGTCGGCTTCAACCAATACTCCCCGAGCTCCACGTTCATAAAATTTATAAGTATTATTACCCATCTTTGGTTCATAGACGCCAATTTCTAAATAATGGGGCCGAATCAAATTAATTTCACGCAATAGAAAATCGATCACGACATCCTCGCCAGCCTGTGAATAAGAATAATTATTGTAGGGTGGAGGAACAATTTTATAGATATATTGTTTGATCGAGTGTTTTATTGATTTAAGCATGCATATTCCAACTTTAATGTGCAGGTTTATTTTTGGAAATTCCGCGGCCAAATTTGAGAGCGGATTCCTTTAATGTCAAAATAGGAGCTTCTGTCAAGGCTTTCAGTATATGATGGTAAACACGAGGCCATTTTTTTTGCTCTATTCCAGTTTTGATGAGACGTAGGTGGCCACGAATCTTCCATTCCTGAGGCAGCCATTTTTGCATTTCGGTAAAATCTCGATCAAATATGTCCTCAGACAGATAATACATTTTGTTTTTATTGTTTTCAGTGAGTGACCCTTCATGATATCGAATCTCATATAAAATATCATTGAGGTGAATAAATTTAAAACTCTGTGTAGCTCGCATCCAGAAGTCATAATCTTCGACTAAGAATGTATTCTCGTCGTATCCATTGATGGTTTCAAAAACTTTTTTATGGAACATAAAACACAGTCCAACATTGTTTCCATAAACTAAATGTTCAATTGGAAGTGAATACAATATACCGGTCCTATTTCCTGCCGTATTAATTTTATAGGAATGCCCATAAACGATTCCAGAAAGAGGATTTTCCTCAAGGGTTTTTAGCATTTTTTCAAATGCAGTTGGAAGGTATCGGTTGTCGTCAGAGGTCCAAGTTAAAAAATCTCCCTTTGATCGTTTAAAGCCTAGGTTTAAACTCTTGGGAAGATTGACATTAATAGAATCCCGTATTTTTATTCCGCGGGACTCCAGAAGGGGGTATTTATTCCATATTCTATCCAACACTTCTGGTGTTGAATCAGTTGACGCAGCATCGTAAACAATCAGTTCCCAGTTTTTATAGCTTTGTTCGACGATACTTCGAATGGACTCCTCGATGTATCGTTCCCCATTATAGATCGGCAATACTACTGAAATGAGCGGAGATTCCATTAATTCCGCTGAATAAAACCCAGAGGGATGTCTTTGTCAACTGACAATCCGGTTGACTGGTGGCGGTTGTGTATGGGACACGCTAACAATGGAATCACAGGCGGCCGGTCGTGCGGGGTTTGTCGCGGCGTTGGTTTCGTTGATGGCACTGGCACTGGTCACCTTCTTGGGTAAGTCATACGAAAGCACGCTTCGAGGGATCGATTCAAACATTCATGCGTCGGTTGCGATGAGTGTGACCTCAAAGCCAGGGAGTCTTTGGCCACTTCTACCGATTCCGATCAAAAATTTCTCGGCTACTTCGCCTGCATCGGGACCTTTGACCAGGCTTAATCCGGATCGGTTTTTTAATGATCATCAGTTTCTAGGTTTTTGGCTCAATGGCTTAGTGATGCGCACCTTTGGTCCGAGCGCATGGTCAGCGCGTATTTTGACTGCGTTGTTTTCGGTGGGCTGTGTGCTGCTCGTCTTTTTGATGGGATGGCATTATCGGTCACGTGCTTTTGGTTTAGTGGCTGCGCTCTTTTTGACGTTTAGCCGCGATTTTATTCTGACCAGCGCGACAATGAGTCTCGATACGGTGTTAGTCTTTTTTATCCTGCTCACATTCTATTTATGGCAACGTGGGTGGTGGTTGGGGCTTGGCCTGGCGGCCGGTGCGGGGCTTTGGATGAAGACTCCGATCGTGCTGCTGGTGTTTCCGGTGGGTGTTATCGCTGAAGCGATTCTTGGTAAGCTCAAACCCCATATTACCAAGTGGGCCATGTCGCTGTTGTTCGCGCTCTTATTGGGCTTAGCGTTTTGGATTTACGTTGGTTTGGCCGGCGGTTGGGATCTGGTGACCGATTATTGGGAGCGCCAGCTCTTGGGTACAATCGTTGGAGGCCGTGGGCAAGGGCAGGGTACCCAGTGGGGTTTTTTTTGGTATTACGTGCGCACGGGATTCTTACCGGGGCTGCCATTTCTCATTGCGGCGGTGGTGCTGATCACATGGCGCAAGCTGTGGAGGAGGCCCGAATATCTGTCGGCGGGCATTGCGGTGTTAGTGCTCTACGCGGTGGTGACTGCGATTCGGTACAAGCTGGGACATTTTGTGACGCCGGTGTTTCCGTTCTTGGCAGTCTTGGCAGCGGAGTCGGTCGCAGGGTGGTGCGAGCGGCATGAGGCGGTATTTTATTCAGTTTTGAGCTCAGTGGCTGCGGTGTTGATGGCTGTGTTGCTGAGTACACCGATCTCGCTCGGGCCTGAGCCGTTTGTGGCAATGAAGCGCTTTGTACCGTTTATTGAGACGGCCGGCAAGTGCGACGATACAATTGTGATCCTTCAAGGTGGGGAGCCCGTGGGGTCAGATCTCGATTATCGCGTATATTTGGGCTTTTATACAGGACGCAATGTACGGGTGATGGATTGTGTGGGGCTTAAGTCGCAGGCTGCGGCTTCTACGCCTCCTCGTTGGGTGATTCTCTCGCACGAAAACTGGTTGAGTTGTGTGAGTGATGAGTCGCGTGCGCGGTTTCCGTTTAAGCTGCGGATGGGGACACAGGTGTTACTGGGATCAGAGCCGCAGCCGGTGCCTGAGGCCGACCATTCAAAAGGTATGATGGATCTCACGCCGCTTGAGCTCGAAGGCAAGGCTGTAACAGATTGTAAAGCGCCGTCTTATCCACGGGATCTCTGGCATCGCTACTTGTTTTAGACTCCCTAAGAGTCAGTTATGTCCTCGATTTCTTGGCCGCTTCCTGAGAAAAAAATTGAATTAAATAGAAGCAATGGATATTATCACCCAAAATGATACCTCAATATTTTGATCTCAAGTACTTTATGGTGATTTCTGAAACGCTAAATCTCTCGCGCGCGAGTGAGATCTTAGGCGTTGCTCAGCCGACTTTGTCTCAAGCCATCAAGCGATTGGAGGAGGGTGCGGGGGTGCCTCTCCTCATTCGGCGCAAGACAGGAGTACAGCTGACACGAGCGGGAGAGACGCTCAAACAGCAGTCGGCAAAGCTCGTCAATATGTGGCAATATCTCATGAAAGAAGTAAAAGAGGCAGAGACTCTCCCACAGGGGCATTTTATTATAGGCGCACATCCCTCAGTAGCGCTTTATTCTTTAGGAAAAATTTTTTCAGGGCTGCTGACCGAATATGAAATGATTGAGATTTCGATAGTGCACGGACTCTCAAGAGAGATTTTGGAGGGAGTGGTCTCATCCAAAATTGATTTTGGTCTTGTGATCAATCCACGCAGGCATCTCGATCTTGTGATCAAAGAACTCTGCGAAGATCGAGTGGGTTTTTGGAAAGGAAAAAATTCTAATACAGAGATCCTGATCTGTGATCCTGCTTTGGTTCAAAGCCAATTGCTTATCCGGAAAATGGCTGCAAGACCGTTTCGACGGCAGATTGCGACTTCGAGTTTAGAAGTGGCGGCAGATCTCGTGGCCTCGGGTGTGGGGATCGGGATCCTTCCTTCTCGTGTGGCGCTTCGTTTTGCTCTAAAGCCGTGTGATGACACAGACTGGGTTTTGGATAAACTCTGCCTTTGCTATCGAAAGGAGAGGCAAAAGAGTGTGGCTGCCAGAAAGATGATTGAGGCTATTCTGAAGACGAGGCTTTAATATCCCCCTGCCCACCTGAAGCAGACTGCACATCTTCTTAGATTACCCCTTCCTTAATGACAGCGGGGGTCATTCCATTTTTCTCGTGGTCTATCAATACGAATTCATCTTGCCCCTTTTTTTGCGAATTGCTAAAGCTACTCGATGACACTCACACCACTCATGCAGCAATACTGGGAGCTTAAAAAAGAAGCTGGTGGGGCACTGCTGCTTTTTAGGATGGGAGATTTTTATGAGCTCTTTGGCGAAGACGCCGTTGAGGCATCTCAGATCTTAGAAATCACTCTGACCTCTCGAGATAGAAACAAAGAAAACCCTACACCTATGGCAGGAGTTCCTCACCACAGTGTTCAAGGCTATATCCAAAAATTGCTCCGAGCGGGAAAAAAAGTCGCTATTGGGGAACAGATGGAAGATCCCGGGAGCACTAAAACGTTAGTGAGAAGAGAAATCGTACGGATTCTCACCCCCGCCGTTCAGTTCGAATCAGAAGGCAGTGAAACGGCTTATTTGGCTACAGCAGTTTTAGTAGAAAAAAACTGGGTTTTAGCCTGTTTAGATCCTTCGACGGGGGAGACACGAGTCAGCCCGCCGCTCACCGAGGAGGCTTTTTACTCTGAACTCAGTTCATTGCCGATTCGGCATTTTTTAAAATTTTCTGATGGTGAGCTTCCCTTGCCAGTGGGGGCGCTGATAGAGAATATCCCCTCCAATTATCTGACTCCTTTGCAAGCGGAAGCTGTTCTAAAAAAAAATTACCAAATCGAAAACCTAAGTGGTTTTTTTTCCGACGAAGCGGCCATACATGCCGTTGGCATTTTGGTCTACTATGTTTTAAAAACACAGCAAAAAGAGCGCCTAACCCACCTGCGTCTTCCCAAAGCTTTTCAGGAGTCTGGCTTCATGATTCTCGGGCCTAAAAGTTGTTTTCATTTGGATCTTTTACCGACATCTCAAAATACGCCTAATCTTTTTCAGTTCATCAATAAAACAAGATCTTCTGCGGGGGCAAGAAAACTAAAAGAGTGGCTCTTAAATCCTCTTTTGTCGTCAGAGGAAATTCGAAAAAGACAAGACGCAGTTCAAGAACTGTCCAAGAATCCCGTTTTGATCGCAAAAGTCTCACAACTTTTCTCGCAAATGTATGACTTCGAAAGAATCTCGGCACGAGTCAACACAGGACTTGCAAATCCTAGAGATACTTATGCTTTAGGAAAATCCTTGGCGTTGATCCCTAAAATAAGCCGAGAGTTCTCTGCGCTCAAATCTCCACTTACCGTCTCGCTCGCAGCCGAGCTCAATCAAGCGAGCCAAACTTTAGAACCTCTCTGCCGTGAGATTTTGAATACTCAAAAAGAAGAACCTCCTTTTTCTATAAAAGAAGGTGGGATTTTTAGGAGAGGGACTTTAGACGAACTCGACCATTTGCTTTCACTCACAGAAAATGGGCAAAATTGGCTTATTGAGCTCGAGCGCAGCGAACGAGAAAACACAGGGATTGGTTCACTCAAAGTCAAATACAACCGTGTTTTTGGATATTATATCGAAATCACAGTGGCCCATCTCAAAAACGTGCCCCCGCATTACCAGCGTAAGCAAACGATGGTGGGAGCAGAACGGTTTTTTACAGAAGAGTTGAAAAAATTTGAAGAAGAAATTTTGACGGCTTCTGCTCGCCAAAACGCGCTCGAGGAAGCTCTCTTTCGTGAGCTTCTTAAAAAAACAGAGACTTATATCCCCGCGTTGATGGAGGCTGCTCAAAATTTGGCTTGTCACGAAGCTCTGGTCTCTCTTGCCATGCTTTCTCAAGAGCCCGGATGGATTTTTCCTACGGTAGATCAGTCTTTGGATTTAGAAATCACGAGAGGCCGGCATCCTATGGTCGATGCGCTCATGCAAGGTGCGTTTGTGCCTAATTCTATTTCTCTTTCGCCAACGACTAAGCTCGGTTTAATCATCACAGGTCCTAATATGGGTGGAAAATCCACGCTCATGAGGCAAGTGGCCTTGATCATTATACTGGGGCAAATGGGAGCTCCTGTTCCAGCTCAAAGTGCAAAATGGGGAGTCGTCCATTCGATCTATACTCGCATTGGAGCACAAGATGCCATCTCGCGAGGGCAAAGCACTTTTATGGTAGAGGTCAGTGAGCTTGCCCATATTTTACATCATGCCAACGAGCGCTCTCTTATTATTTTGGATGAAATTGGGAGAGGCACGAGTACCTACGATGGTGTGAGCGTGGCTTGGGCCTCTCTGGAGTGGATCTCTCGAGAGATCAAAGCCAGAACACTTTTTGCGACTCATTATCATGAACTCACTGAACTAGAAAAAGAACTTCCCCTTTTAGCGAATGCCCATATGGCTGTCGAAGGGACACACACTTCTCAAGGCGACAGCATTCGATTTCTTTATTTACTGAAAAATGGACCCACGAACGAAAGTTTTGGAATCCATGTGGCAAAAATGGCAGGTCTCCCCGGCCCTGTTATCGATCGAGCGTGGAAGGTTTTAGAGGCGTTAGAAAAAGATAAGACTTCTGGAATGGGTTTGCGAATCAAGAAAAAACAAACTCTGGAGTTCGATAATTCTGATCAGCTTTCGCTATTTTGAAGAAATTTTTTTCCTCACTTCTGTGAGCGTTTTTCGAAGTGCACTTCCAGCCGGGTAGTGATTTGAACTTAAGTCAAACCACTTGAGATTTTTTTCTGCATTGAGTCTTTTGACTTTCCATACCTCGGTGGTTCTAAATATTTTATGATGGGTGACGACATGTTTTGTTTTGACCACTCCAAGCAAATCCGCTCGCACCGGCTTTTGCTCAAGCAGATCCCAAAGTCCTGCTCGCCACTCTCCTTTTTCCCTTTTTCGCAATAAAACTCTCCGTTGAGGATCTAAAATACAATGCAGATTTTCTTGCACTGTGACCATCGCAGTACGAACGCGGGGGGACGGAAAATCCGCCACGGCCTGTTCATGATAAGCTTTGCAAATTTTTGATACGGGGCATTCAGGGCAGTGGGGACTTTTGGGCAAACACAAAGTCGCTCCGAGTTCCATCAACGCTTGATTGATTACCGAGGGCAAAATCGACATCTGATGGGCTTGCTCGACAATGCTTTGAGACAGCCGCCAAAGTCTTTTTTTATAATAGATATCTCCTTGATTTTTCCCTATTTTTCTCACACGCGATAAAACTCTCTCTACATTTCCATCTAAAATAGGCTCAGGCTGATTGAGCGCGATCGAAGCAATCGCCCCTGCAGTATAGGGACCCACACCTGGAATTTCTAACCACTTTTCCCGAGTTTTTGGGATTTGTCCCAGTGCAGCAATGAGCTTGGCCCCTTTGTGGAGATTTCTAGCACGCGAGTAATAACCCAGACCCGACCAATAAAGTAAAACCTCATCTGAGGTGGCCAAAGCTAATGACTTGAGAGTTGGAAATTTTTTAATGAAGCGATTAAAATAGGGGAGTACGGTAGCCACTTGAGTTTGCTGCAGCATGATTTCTGAGACCCATACCCGATAAACACTTGGGTTTTCGCGCCAAGGCAAGACACGTTTTTGACACTCATACCAGTGTGCTATGTTATAAATCGCCCTCAAATACTTGCTCACTTTATATCCTTCCCATAACCTTAAAGTAATGGGCAAGCCGATTTTATTTTTACCTCTGTTTTTGATCACCCTTTCGCATGCAGCATTAAATACCTTTCGGGTGGTCATTGATCCAGGTCATGGAGGAGGAGACTGGGGCGCCGTGTATACATCGGGTTTTACTCAATACACGGAAAAAGAAATCACGCTACTGTTGTCACAAGAAATTGCACAGCAACTGAGAATTCGTGGGTATGATGTCATTCTCACCAGAACGACTGACGTCGAAGTCCCTTTGTCCGTGAGAACAGCGCTGGCCAATAAACTCCATGCGGATGTTTTTCTATCTGTTCATCTCAACTCGACAGATAGACCGGATACCCAAGCCGAGGGTTTTGAAACTTATATTTTGAACAGCACAACGGACGAAACCTCAAAAAAGTTAGCCAGGTTAGAAAATCAAATGATCAACTCAAAAGACCGCACAGAGACCAATTTAGATGTAGCCTTGATTTTAAAAGATCTCAGGTTGGACGCAAATCTCTCAGAGAGTAAAAAATTGGCCTGTGCGATTCAAGAAAGTATCTCTAAACCTGGCAAGCCCTGCAAAAATCGGGGAATTAAACAAGCTTTGTTTCATGTCTTATTGGGAGCAGATATGCCCAGTGTTTTATTTGAGGCTGGATTTCTCACAAGTCGCAAAGACCGAAATTACCTCCTCTCTTCGGAGGGAAAACGCTCTGTTGGAGTGGCCATTGCCGGTGCGATGGAGCGTTTTAGTGCTAAAAAAAATCACTCAAAAATAGATCTGAGTCTAAACAGGTGTAAAGTTTATTAACACCTCAGTGCCCCTCATAAGTTTTACCCCATTTTATAAATCCAATAATTTCAATAACATATATTTAAAATAAAAAATGACACACCTGGCACTGATTTTGCTCTATCTCATCTTGAGAGAGCTGTGACCCTATCCCCTGTTGTGTGGAGGTCACTCAAGTAGAAGATGTGTGGAGGTTGTATGAGTCGAACAATTTTTAAGCCAGCAAAACTGAAAAGAATTGCTGCTTTAATAACCCTAATCAGTATTTCCCTTTTAGTGGGTTGTGGTAAAAGCGAACCCCCTCCTGCTAATAATCAGCCCTCAGGGCCCTCAGTGGGGCCTCCTCCGCCACCTCCTTCTATATGCGTGCCGGTAGGACAACCCATTGGATTTATTGCGAGCAATGCTTATTTTTACCAACCGGGTCAGTACGCTGGAGCGGTTGCTGCAGGGCAAATCCCGCCTAATAATCCAAGTTATTTATCTGTTCCCCAGCAGTTTGCAGGGCAGTCTTTCGGGCAAGTTTCTACGCAACCCGCGCAGAATTCTTATCAAAACCCTTATCAAAATCCTTATCCGGGAGCCAGTTATATGGGACGCAACATGAAAGGAGACATGATCCAACTCAGTATTTCGCAACCTCAAGTGGCGCAGCCTCCAGGCAATCCCTATCCCTATTATTATCCGACCCCTTCTTCGTCTAGCACTGCAAATATTACAGGAACTGTGTTTACAACGGTCAATCCCTTTCAGTTTCAACCAGGACCCTTTCCGGTGCCTGGGCAGCAGCCTCAACAACAGGCTCAGATTTGTGTGAGTGGCGTGGGGTTTGCTTTAAATATTCGTAACGGAACGCAGCTTTATTTAGGAAATGTGTATCTTTATACTAACAACTCTCCACATGGGATGGTGTTAGAGTTTTAGTTTGTCTTTATGGTTTTCTGGATGGTTTTCTGGGCGGGTTAATATGTTGATGCGAAAGAAAAAGTTGGGCCAAGTAGAAGTGGTGTAAAGACCCTCGGCCGGGGTCAACAAGAGTGGAATAACCCGTTTTTTAGGGGAATCTTTGAAAAAAGATTCCCCTTTAATATTTGTACTCACCTACTTAGCGCTGTACCGAGCAACACTCGAGTGTCATTGTTACACCCCATGTGCTTGCGACTGGGTTTGCACCGATTAAAAACATTCCAGAAGGGCATTGAACCGGCTGGTTTGGGCCAGCTGAGGTAATAAAGAGACAATTTTTTTTAGTGACCCAACCGGGTAGGTCAACCCCACCTTGGTTCGAGGTGCATCCTGCAATTCTCCAATCCAATCCAGAAGTAGATCTTTCTGTAATGACTGTCATGGGGATTTTTCTCTGAAAAGTGCCCCCTCCTAAAATTGCATCTTTTTGCTCTACTCTCACGCTTTCAAGATTAAAAATTAAATCTGCAAGAATTCCCCTGGCTTCAACTTCTATGCCCGATGGGTCTTCTATAAGGATTTTTCCACCTAAATCTCCACCTGGATCTCTTTTCTGAATAGCCAGAGATCTGATAATCAGGGTTTGGGATGCGTGAGCTTCCTGGGGAGCCAAATGAAGTGCGTTATCGACCGGCCAACTATTAAATAAAATCTGGACTCCACTTGAGGGCTCCCTAAAGATGACGGGTTGGGGAGTTGTAAAGTTAGGATCAAAGACATTGGCATTGACTGAGCTTGTGGTGGTTGAGAACCCACTGCCTAGCATATTTCCACAAACATCAAAATTATCAAGCAAGGTGGAAAGTGTTTTTTCAAACAAAGTTGTTTCCACAGTGGCTTGATAATTTGAGGTATGTTTTTGAATGTTTTTTATTTGGTAAGCAACACCCAAAATATAAAGAGAACTGATGGCCACATAAACCATCACAATAGCTAATGAACTACCTGTTTGTTTTTTTATCATGATTTTTCAGGGGTTTTTAGGAGGAGGGATGGGTCCCAGTGTTTTGACAATCAGATTGTCGTTTCCAAGTCGAAAGACCTGATATTTGATGCTATTAATAATGACCTCGCTTTGTCCTTTGGGTACATGTTCATACCTTTCCTCGTCATCTACAATATAGGTGTCAGGGGGTACATACCGGACCACTATTTTTTTTTGATCAATCTGCATCGAAACAGCTTTAGCTGATTCAGGCAGGACAGTAAAAGTCCGTCCAAAAATTCGTGTCTCTCCTGATTGAGCAGATAAAGTATATTGATTTCCAGGCTTTGAGATTCTCAAATTTGTAAAGTTTACTGTCCCGTTCTCAGGAGTCATCATGTTGGGTCCCGTCGAAAAAAAATAACTCGCATCAGGAGGGTGGCTTGCGATGGAGATGATAATAGGTTTTTTAAAGTTTCGATCAGGGGTTCCATTTTCTATCAAAACCCTCACACTTACTGTAAATGGTTTATCAGCCTCAACGTTGGAGGGATATTCTATAAATTCAAGTCGGGCTTGGTTTTGTACAGCTAGAGGGGTGTCAGGTATAGATTGACTTTCGTCAAGGCTTTGATGTTTTTTTGACTCGCAGCTTGGAAACAATAATGTGCTAAATAGAATGACAAGACACAGGTTTTTCAACTTTAGAGAGGCAGAATTAAAAAATCGAATCATCAATTCAGTCAATGGAAGTGGAATAAAAAAAGCAAAAAAAGTGAATAAAGGATACGAAGGCGCAATCTTTCTAAGAGACAACCCGAGTTGGATGCAAAGAGGGTAGTGTACTAAATATGCCAAACCAAATTCTCTAGAAAGTCGCAATGAACTCAACCACCGTGGAAACCAAGTGCGACTGAGGTAAGTCTGAATGCGTTCATCTAAAAGAAGGCGCAGAATAAACACAATCCATACCAAGTGACAGATAAAACTAAGGGGAGGTTGTCGAAACAATGCGCAATCCAAGGTTTCGCCTTCCTGAGGAAGAAAAAGGAAACTTCCCAATCCCGGAACACTAGCGGATAATACCGGCATCCAAACAAAGAGTTCTCGTGGTTTTATTTTAAAGTAAGAATGAGAAGCTTCAATCTTTTTGTTTTTATAACAGGCCCCTAGGGCAAAAGCCATCCAAGCTAGACCAATCCAAGGAAAAATCGGCCAATCTGCTAAATCTTCACTACAATTTCCAATCAGGACTTGCTGAAAAAAAAGAGGGGTCCTTTGAAAAATTTCCATTTTCCAAAATGGGATAAACAAAAATCCTACCCCAATAAAACCCAGTGCATATAAAATGGAGGGTCGTATCTTTTGTGCACACCAAGCTGTCCAAAGACTTAAAACAATCAAGGGATAAACATCCCAAGCTAGAAAATAAGGCTCATCGGATCGAAAAGAAGCACTAAAGATGACCCAAGCCAAAATTAGAAAGCCGGACAGTTTCAAAAGCTGGAATATTTTCAGCCCCTTATTTGCAATTAAAAAGAGACTCATAAAAAATAGAACATACCCGCTGAATGCGAAAACCCGCATAAACCACTCCAGGGGAACGAACCATCTTAAGCCCGATAATAAATTAAGATTGGAGCTGTCATAGGCAAAAGCCCAACTCAAGTGATGGAGGGAGATAATCCATAAGCAGAAGACTCTCAAAAAATCCCACCCTAAGATTCTGTTTTGGATCCCATCTGTAATGAGGTTTAAATCATTCATGTTTTATTTAATTCTATCCTTCTGCTAAAGCTAAATACAAGATTGATTTTAAAAATCTGGATCCTTAAGTGAATAAAGCTTTGGTTTAAATAGACTATTGATCGATTTTCTATTGGGCTTTACGCCTAAAGTGACATCCGATGAGTGAGTGAGCAGTGCTGGATTGAGTTTTTTAAGCGCAATTCCATAATCAAGAAAAGTCCGATTTACTTGCTTTTTTTCTCTACGAGCAGTCAGAAAAATTTCAGAACTGATGTAAGGTTCGATTTGATGAAAGCCAGCATAATAAAGAGTGCTGACCAGTATTTCGTTCCAGGGCTTCCGTTTGGCATATTGAGGGTCATCCTCTCTTAAACAGCGCAATCCAGAATCAAGTGCAATAAAACCCTCTTTTGCCAAATGTGCCTTGACCATGCGATAAAACTCAATGCTGAAAAGCTTTAAGAGATCATTGTCAAAAGGGAGCGGGAAATCGATATAAATAACGTCATAGATTTCTTTGGAAGTTCTCAAAAATCGTATGGCATCGGTTACAAAAAGATGGACCTTGGGATGATTGAGTGCAGCATGGTTGAGTTTGAGAAAATACTGACTGTTTCTTGCTAAATTTAAAATGGTAGGATCAATTTCAACAAGGTCTATTTTTTCTATTGTTTTATCATATTTTAGAATTTCTGATGTGGCGATTCCATCGCCACCTCCGAGAATAAGGACATGACTTGGGGTTTGCCTGAAAAATTGTACCGGAATATGGACAAGGCTTTCATGATAAGACTCAATCCAGGAGGGTTCGATTTGGGGGTGGCCATCTAAAAAAAAGCTAAATGTAGACCCCTCTAAATGGACAAAGTCAGCTGTCTGGTAAGGGGTGGAAATACGCAAAATATCAGGTGATCGCAAAAGAATCTTTGAAGTAAAGTCCCAAACTGTTTTCCAGCTCGTGAGGTGAATTCCGCGACTGTAACGAGCTTTGAGGTGCCACTGCTCAATCTGATCTTTATTGGCAATCGAGGCGGTGATCACTCCAATCACAAAAAATGACACAAGGACACGAACAGCGCCAGAAAAATTTTCTAACATAGAAGAAAGCCAAAAATAAATCATGAGATTAAATATTGAAATTAAAGAAGCAATATGCAGAGGGGATAACATTGGGAATAATAAAAAAGACGATAGCAACGTAGCGGCTAAAGTTCCCAAGTAGTTTGCAGTAATGACAAGGCTAGACTTTTTAGGAGAGTTTGTTTGGTCTGCTAACCGTACAAATGCGATGAGTTCAAGCCCGGATAGAAATCCAACTGCAGAAGTAATGATCTGACAAGCAAGAGTGAACACAATTCTGGTTTTTTCGGCAGACTCAAAAGGGTCAGAAACAATATCGTGAATAAAAAATTTAAAAACGAAGTAAATAGCATAAATAAGTGGGATACTTAGGGCTCCGACGAAAGACAAAGAAAGTTCAATCCGAAGCAATAAGGTTGGAAGTTTTTGATCTTTTATCTTTTCACAAAAAAAACACCCTAATCCTACAGTCGCCAGGAAAAAACCTAGTGTCATTGTTTGAAGCAAAACAACTTGAGGACAAAGGGTGGAGAGCACTTTGACCACAAGTTGTTCATAACTCATGCCGCAAAAAGAAGTCAGAGCTGCCAAGCTAAAAAGGGGATATATTTTGAGACTATTTTTCAAAAATCACCTCTGTTTTAGGTAGGTAGTAAGTGTCAATGAGTTCTTGCGCGAATTTTTCCTGAAATATAAGCGTCCACAGTAAAAGGGTTATCCAAAATGCAAAAAATATTTTTTCGAATAGGCGAATGCTGTGTCTACAAAAAAAAAGACCTGTGCAAAATGCGGCGACAGCATTACAAAGGCTGACAATACCTGCAATTCCAAACAAGCTGAAGCTTGGAATCAGTACAAGCGGAAAAGCTACAACGCCCACCAGAGTGCCAGTATAATCAGCAGCTAAAATGCGACCACTGATCCCCCGTTTTAAACTTTCGCCCAGATAGATCAAGAGAGGAATTTCCATTCCGGAAAAAATTCCAATGATGGCCGTTAATACATAAACACCAAGGTTTAGCAAAACATTAAATAGAGTCGTGCTTGAGTCAACCCAATCCCGCAGTGCATGATCCAGGATGAGGCAAATGACAGGCGAGGAGCCTCCCAAAATTAAAAGAGCTATTTCAGCACTAAAGAGCTGTCGAGCCAGAATCTCTGGGGGATTTTTTCTCACAAGAAAAGCACCGATTCCGAGCGATGCCAGATAAACCCCAATAGTGACATTGTAACGAATCAATGTGTTTCCAATGAGCGCAGAAAGTGTTTGAGCTAAAATCAATTCAAAGGCAATGCTTGAGAATGAAACCAAAAGGGTGATTAGAAAAATAAGGGGGATCATTTTGTCGAAGGGCAGCAAGTAAGGGTTGTGTTTACTGTTCCTGTCGTTGTTGCAGAAGAACACGTAGCACAGCCATTTTTTCCGCAACCACAACTATAGGGTTGTGCACTGGCCGTGCTGGCAAAAAAATTAAAAGATTCCATCATAAGGTAAGTTCCCTCGGGACACTCTACGTTACTGTTTACAGTTCCTACGAGAGTGGAGCACTCCGATGGTATTTGGGTGGAGTTCCAGCCCGTATTGGGTGGAAGTTGTGTAGAACAAGCTGATATTTTCCACACTCCTCCGGTGAGAAGTTGCTCGGTTTGAATAACAAATGCACCTGTTTTTAGAAAATTCCCTGCGCCGAGTGCTCTTTTCGAAGGGACTGAGACATTTTCTATTTCCAAATTTAGGTCCACAAGTACTGTCCTTCGGTTTACGTCCAAGTTTGAAGGGAGCTCTTTATATACTTCGGGTAATATTCCATGGATATCGCCTGCCCCCACAGGGGAATTCCTTTTTTTAAAATCTAGTTTTCTGATGATTAGATCGTTAGAGATTTTTGCAGATGCAGGTGCTGCACTCGCAGGACCACCAAATGCCGAAAAAAGGATTTTTTTTGTGGGATCATTTGGATCTCTCACTGTGATATTCTGAGCAGTCACAAGATTTGGATCAAGATTGTTAGAAGTTGTGGGCGTGCTCAAAGTACTAAAGCCTTCTCCTAGTGCTTTTTTGCAGCGTTCCGGTTCGTCAAGCAGGGACATTATACGGTTAAAAAAATCAGTAGAATCTAGCGCCCCCTGAAGCCCAAGCTGTGCTTTCTGTCCTTGTACAAATAATGATAAAGAAGCAAAAACAGCTATCGCAGACAGCCCCAATGCGATCAGTAGTTCGACCAATGTCATGCCGGTGTCATGAGATTTCTTCATTTTCTTATCCTACAACACTTGAGATTAGCAAAAGCGTTATTTGCAGTGCTTGTAGAATAACAAGTCGCACAACCCCCTTTTCCACACGCGCATGCAAAGGAACTGGTGCTGGTAACACTAGAATAATTCAAAAGTTGAGACACAGCAAAAGTTCCCGGTGGACATTCTACCAGAGTATTGACAGCCCCTGGCATATCCACACAATCAGAGGGAAGTCGCCAGCCAAGAGTAAAGGACATTCCTTCTGTAGATAAGCTTTTAGCAATTTTCCAAGGAGCAGGTCCTCCCGGAGGGCGTTCAACGAGAAAGGTCAAAGAAATCTTACGTTCTGTAAGAGCCGTAGTCATAGATCCACTCGCATGAGGAGAACTGTTTTCAGCCTGAATGATCAGATCTGCAAAAATGGATCGCCTTTCAACCAATACATTTGTTGTAGCATATCGAAAGGGCGTCGGAACTGTTCCGCCCACATCTCCTGCTCCAGGTGGACTCGATCTTTTTTGTAAAACTAACGAACGAATAATCAAATTTTTTGCAAATTTTGCAGTGACTGGGGCGCTGGCTGGATTTCCATTAAAAACGGTATAAAGAGGGCGAGTTCCAGTATTTGGATCAAGTAAAATCACATTTTGAGGCAAAATGCTATCAGGATCAAAAATATTTGCAACCGCTTGAGTTGACACATTGAAGTATCCTGCGCCTAAAGAGACGCCATTTTCCAGAATTCTTAAAATCTCATACTGAAATTGAAGGGTGTCCATTTTGATCTGTGCGCCTTGTTGTGCTTTCCAGTAAGAGGTTATGACTTGAGAAAATCCCACTGCAACTATTCCAGTGAGTCCAAGTGAAATTAAAATTTCTACCAGTGTAAATCCCACAGCTTGGTTTTTTAGGTTGTTCATTTAATCGGAATCAGTCCACGTTTAATTTCAGTACTCATCACTGATTTGGCAGCAAAGGCAGAATGCAAAAAGGTCTGGATCATTATGGGATCCATTTTTTTACTACAGCTAAAAATATCAACAGAGGCACAGCGGTGTTCGGGCCAGGTGTGAATGGCCACGTGTGATTCTGCGATCACTACAACTCCGCTGACGCCGTGAGGATTAAAGGAGTGAAATACATCTGCAACAATGGTTGCGTTTGATTTCTGGGTCGCTTCTAAGAGGATCTTTCGGATTTGTATTGGACTACTGATTATTTCTGAATCGCAGTCATAATATTCGATCAAATAATGTAAGCCCAACGGACGGGTTGTCATTTTTTGCCTTTTGTTAATCCTACTTCCTAAGTGTCTCGTTCGATCATTTGATGTTATACTATATTCACCATTTCACAAGGAGCAAAGACCCATGGATTGGGAACAAGGAATCACAAATTTTTTAGAAGCTAAAAGAGTGGAGCAGGGAGCTTCGGATCACACGATTTCTGCCTATGGTCAAGACCTGAGGCAATTTCAGAAAATAGTTTCCCAAAAAAAGCCCTCCGAAATTCGAGAAACCGACATCCAAGTGTTTCTGAGTTCATTAAAAAATCAAAAAGCAACCTCAGTGGCACGAAAAATAAGTACACTGAAACAGTTTTTTAAATTCTGTTGCATTGAAAAATGGACCGTGCACAATCCTACAGATCTTCTCCTTTCGCCTCAAAAAGAAAAAAAACTCCCACGAAATATTTCCGAAAGAGAAATCCAAGCTTTATTGGACTGCACACACGGAGAAGGTCTCTCCTCCAACACACACCTCCGCTCTCGGGACCGTGCCATAGTTTACCTTCTCTATGCCACTGGACTGAGGGTCTCAGAGCTCCTCGATCTTACGACCCACGATGTCGATTTGAGTCTAAGTTATGTCCGCGCTAAAGGAAAAGGAAACAAAGAGCGCATTGTCCCCTTTGCCCCAATTGTTGGAAAACTGCTCTCTTCTTATATTAAAGAAAATCGCCCGTCATTGAAAGCCGTCACGAAACCAACTACTGACTCTCTTTTTTTAAATTACAGAGGTTTATCCCTTACGCGACAAGCGATTTGGAAAATTTTAAAAACTTTGGCTGTCCAGGCTGGAATTCAAACGCCACTCTCTCCCCACACGTTGAGACACTCCTTTGCAACCCACCTTTTGCATTCCGGAATGGGTCTGAGGTCTTTGCAAATGTTGCTCGGTCACTCGGATCTATCCACGACTCAAATATATACTCACATGACCCCTGAGCACCTCAAGGTAGCCCATCAAAAATACCATCCCCGAGGATAGAGGTTAGAGGAAGGTAGACTTTGAACCCATTCTTAAGTTAAATAGGGCGATGGACTCCTCTTTTATTGAAAGAATTCAGATGATGGCCGTTCAGGCTGTGCCTTTTATCATGGCCATTGTGTTTCACGAATATGCCCATGGATTTGTGGCCAATAGATGGGGAGACCCTACTGCAAAAGATGCGGGGCGTTTGACACTTAATCCTGTGCCACACATTGACCCAATTGGAACTCTTTTGTTTCCTGCGATGAACATCCTTTTGGGAATCAATCTCCTTTTTGGATGGGCCAGACCAGTTCCCATCAATCCTGCTCGTTTTAGAAAATATCGTGCTGGACTTTTTTGGGTCTCTTTGGCAGGTCCAGGGATGAATTTTTTATTAGGAATGTTGTCGGGGCTGATTTTTTGCGCCATCAACAAGTGGGTGCCCACCACTTTTTATCTCTTCGAACCCCTTGTAGCGATGACCTATGTGTCAATCTCACTCAATTATGCACTGGGAATTTTTAATCTCATTCCTCTCCCCCCTTTGGATGGGAGCAAAATTGTAGAAAGTTTTCTGTCCTATGAGGCCACCCGAAAATACGAAGCCCTTTCTCGGTATAGTTTTTTGATTTTATTGGGGTTGCTTTGGTTTGGCGCATTTCGAGTTTTGAATGCACCCATTCACTATTGCACTGAGCTAACACTCTACACTACGGCTTCGCTTTTTGGACTTTCTGGGTTAAATTAAAGGGGTGAATAAAAAGGTCATCTTATCAGCCGTCAAGCCCTCAAATATACCCACGATTGGGAATTATCTGGGTGCCATTAAAAACTGGGTCAAAATCCAAGCCCAGTATGATTGTATTTTCTTTGCAGTGGATCTGCATGCCGTCACCGTGAAGCAAGACCCAAAAGAATTGAGAGAGCTCACTTATCACGTACTAGCCACTTACATTGCCTGCGGAATTGACCCCAACCAAGCGCTTCTTTTCGTCCAATCGCAAGTGCCAGAGCACGCAGAGTTAGCCTGGATCTTGAACTGCCATAGCTACATGGGTGAGCTCAGCCGGATGACCCAATTCAAAGACAAGAGTGGCAAAGAAGGACAAAATATTGGTGCGGGTCTATTTACATACCCTGTTTTGATGGCCGCTGATATTTTGCTCTATCAGACAAACTATGTGCCTGTCGGAGAGGATCAAAAACAACACATCGAGCTGACCCGCGATTTAGCCATCAGAGTCAACCACCTCTATGGCGAAGATTTATTTACCGTTCCGGAGGCCATGATCCCTCCGACGGGAGCGCGCATCATGAGTCTCTCTAATCCTTTGGTAAAAATGTCTAAATCAGACGAAGACCCCAGCGGCACGGTCACGCTCGATGACTTAGACGAGGAAATTCGAAAAAAAGTAAAGCGCGCAATGACAGATTCTGGCTCCGAAATTACAGAGGATCCCGAAAAACCAGGGGTTCGAAATTTGCTCCAAATTCAATCCACAATTTTAAACAAATCGATTCCAGATCTTGTGAACTCTTATGTAGGCAAACAATATGGCCATCTCAAATTAGAGACCGCAGAAATTTTAGTAGATACCATAAAACCGATTCGAGAAAAAACGAGGGAACTGCTCAAAGACAAAACAAGCCTAAACGTATTGCTTAAAAAAGGAGCTGATCAAGCGAGACAGAGGGCCAACAAAACGCTCAAAAAAATTCAGAATAGAATCGGGTTTGTTGTATGATGCACCGAACTCCTTTGACTGTAAGATTAGATACGTTTCAGGGTCCGTTGGACTTGTTACTTTATCTTATTCAAAGCAACGAACTGGATATTTCGAAAATCTCAATCAGTAAAATTACGGATCAATATCTCAAGTACGTACAGCTCATGCAAACGCTCAACTTTGATGTAGCGAGTGAGTTTTTAGTCATGGCAGCGACCCTCATCCTCTGGAAAAGCAAAGCACTTTTGCCCGAGGAGGTAAATAAAAACGAAGAAAATGAATTCGAAGCTCCCCTCTCACAAGAAGACCTGGTCCGACAGCTTTTGGAGCTCCAACGATTTCAGAAAGCAGGAAATGAACTCGCACAACTGCCGCTTCTAGGCGAGGATGTTTTTACACGTCAGAACCCAAAACCGCCGATCGAAAAAATTTGGGCTGATACATTCAAAGAAACCAATCTGACAGATTTGACACTCAGCTATCAAGACATTATTTTGCGTTCAAAAAAACGGGTTAAAATTTTAAAAAAAGAAACCGTGTCCTTGACTCAAAAAATTTTAGAATTTTCACAGCGATTAAATCTCGGTCAAATAATAGAACTGAGGCAGCTCATGGGAGACCCCACCTCGTGGCCCGAAGTGGTAGTGACCTTTTTGGCCGCTCTGGAGCTTTCACGATTGAGAAAACTAAAACTTTATCAGCAAAAAGCTTATGAGACGATTTATTTGGAACTTGTTGAGCATTTAAAAAACTTTGAGTTGGGGTTGGCCACGGGATTTGAGGAGAGAATATGACAGAAGAGAATATAACAGAAGAAAATATAGCAGAAGAAAATACAAAAGAAGACTTTGTAACTTTTATAGAATCTCCACACTCTACCTTAAGTCAAATTAACCTGACAGAAGAAAGTGAGATCTCTTTGTCAGAGATAGAGTCTTGCTTAGAAGCGCTTATTTTTTTGAACGACAAACCCATCAGTCGCGAAAGATTGCATCAGTTGCTTGGAGCAGAAATCGAAGAAACTCAGATTCAAAGCGCACTTTTGTCCTTGAAACAAAGGTTTGAGGCTTTCTACCATGGAATTGAGCTCATAGAAGTCGCCGGTGGGTTCCAATTTAGAACAAAACCGATTCGTGCGGAGCTCATTAAAAAACTTGTCAAAATTCAGACCCAGAAATTGAGCCGTGGTGCCATGGAAACTTTAGCGCTAGTAGCTTACAAGCAACCCGTGATGAAAGAAGAAATTGATAAAATTCGAGGCGTGGACTCGACCCACTTCGTGAGGACACTTTTGGAAAGGAAAATGATTCAAATTGTCGGTCGATCCGAACTTCCAGGGCGTCCTATGCTTTACGCTTCGACTCCAGAGTTTTTAGAGTTATTTGGTCTAAAAGATTTAAATGCACTTCCCTCTCTTCATGAAATTGAGCAAATGGTTCCCGCCCTCGAAAATGCAGCCGAAAGCATGGAGGATCCTCAGGTAAAAGAAATGCGTTTATTTGTAGAAAAAATGAATAATCCTGAATCAAGTGTTGTGCTTGATTATAATCCCCGAGAAGACGAGAGGATCTTGAGCGAAATTCGCTCTAAAATCAGTGCCATTCCTACCTCAACTCCTTTTATTGAGGAACAAAAAAGCCAAGAAAAAGCCTTAGCAGAGCAGTTGACTATTGCTCCGGAATCAGCTACTGACCTCACTTGTGCACATGAGTAAATGGTTCACCATTATATTGTTTCCAGCGTGGGTTTTTGCCTCTACGGAGACCTCTACCTTTGATTTAGGAGCTCTGAAATACAACTCCTATAAGCCCCAGTGGGCTCTTGGGCTCAACGTCTCTCCTTATCAACTGAGCGAAGATGCTCTTACGTTGCCTTCGGGTAAACAAGTTTGGCTAACGCATTATGCTTTGAGTTTCGAATTTCAGCCCGGCGATTCTCTAAACTATAGTCAAAACTACGGAGTTTTTGGCTTTGGACCCCAAATTGCGCTCCATGTACCGACAGAAAAAGTGAGTCGCTTACAATCAGACGTGATTTATGATTATTCTGTGGGAGGAGTGGTCAGGTATCAAGCTCTTTTTTTTAGCCATCAATTTATTGTTCCTTCGATTGCGTATACGGCGGAGCTTTGGAGGTTTAAATTAAGAAATAATATGACTGGCAATATGTGGGTCAAAGGCCCAACCCTCGGAGTTTGGGTCTTGCTCAATTTTTTTGATTCCGAAAATGGAAAGGATTTTTTCTATGACTATGGAATTGCCAGGACTTATGTCGTTTTTGAAATGAAGCAAATGAAAGGCTCACTCGGAGAGGTTGCCACCAGCGGGCGATCTTATTTTGGAGGGCTTCGCTTTGAGTTCTGAAGAAGCGCAAAGAGTTCAAAAGATTTTATCTCAAGCTGCAATCGCCTCTCGTAGAAAAGCGGAAGAGATGATTATAGAGGGCCAAATCACCATAAATGGCAAAATTGCCAAGCTTGGTGATAAGGCGATCTTTGGGAAAGATTCCATCAAAGTGAATGGGAAATTACTTTGCAAGGTGGAGTCTGCTCCAGTTTACCTCGCCTTTTATAAGCCCAGGGGGGTTTTGTCGACTTTATTGGATCCTGAGAAAAGACCTGTACTCACAGATTACATTAAAAAAATAAACACACGAGTTTTCCCTGTGGGTCGGCTTGACTTTAACTGCGAAGGAATTTTACTGCTCACAAACGATGGCCAGTGGTCTAATGCTGTACAGAAGAAATCTGACATTCCAAAGGTATACGAAGTTAAGATCAAAGGGCACCCCTCTTTAGAGGTTCTCTCTGGAGTTTTTAAGAGGCATAAAATTCAATCCATCCAAAAGCTCAAGAGCAAAACTAAAGTTGAAATTGCACTTTTGGGTACTGGGTCTAATGATTTGAAAGCACTTTTCGAAAGAAAAGGATTTTGGGTGGAGCGGATGTTGCTTAGATCTGTCGGCAATGTCAGTCTAAAAAATCTTCGGCCAGGAGAGTTGCGTTTCCTGAAACAGGGTGAAGCTCAAGGTTTGCTATTGACTTCTACAAGGCCGAGGCC
>CAZBEI010000068.1:0-30469 GCA_964490895.1 uncultured Bdellovibrio sp.
ACACAGGGTTTGTGCACTGCTCAGGTGTAGAAAAATATACCCCTGAGTTAAAATTCTACCAAAAAACAGTTTCCCTAATCATTCTCAAATCCTAAATTGAACTCTAACTTGTTCAAACTCTTGTTACTGTCTGAACCACAGCGCCCCGTGTTAAAAGCTTGACTCAAACAACTCAGCGCGTTATATGCTGACCCTTCAATCCGAGATTTTGCTTTAAGATTCGCAGTTCGTCAGCCCTGAGAGGATCTCAATGCAAAACCCCGGATTGTTTTTAACTTAACAAAGGAGATCTTATGAAACATGTATTTAATACCATACTTCTGTGTAGCTTTGTTTTAGTGACACAGAAATCCTATAGTGACGACGGTGACAATAGTGCCGCTTATGAGCAAGAAGGCTTTATACAAAAAAGTGTTCCAGCTCCAGTTGTGGCTCCAGCTCCAGAAGTAGCTGCTCAGCCCCAAACAGCCCCGGCAGTAAAAGAAGCCCTTCAAATTGATGTTTCTGGCCATGTCAGAATGGACGGCACATTCAATGATAGTAGTAACTATCAAGACAATTTACGTCTGAAAGCCACTGACCTCAAAATCAAAGCCGGGACAAACGACGTAAAACTCAATTTGCTCTTTGAATACAATCAACGTTTAAGAGTAGACGGCAAAGATGCCACTCTTTCTGATTTTAACATTGGATCATTTGTCAAAGAAGTCTATGTTTCAATTAAAGCTGCGGAAAACGTCCTGGTAAAAGTAGGGAAACAGGAAGTGGCCTTTGGACAAGACCTTAATAAAATGCCCATCTATCACGATAATCCGACCCATAATATTTCTGAATATACTCAGGTTATTGGTGTAACAGGTGTATGGAACACAAAATCTATCACATCTGCCCTAGACAGCGTCGAAGTCTCCGCATTCGAAACCGGAAAAAACAACTTAAAAATCGACACCGACCAACTCGATGGTATCGCTGCACGAATAACCAAAGAAATCCAAGATGGAACAACTCTAGAAGCTTCGTACTTGCATGCTGGAAATGGCAGTGCTGCCAACGAAGATCGTGTGAGCTTAGGTGTTGTTTCCCATTTAGACGAATATACAGCATGGGTAGAAGGCCTTTATTTTAACAACTTCGGTGGCCTAGGTAATTCCAATTACGGTGTTACCGGTGGCGTGAGTCGAGAACTGGGCCCAGGAGAACTCGTTTTAGAGTGTACACGAATTGCAGGCACCCAAACTCAGGAAGCCGTTGGCTATAAGTGTAAGGCTGTGGATAGAGTAATGTTTGGTCCCGAAATACGATTTACTCAAAATGATAATGGACCCAATGATTTCTCAGCTGGCATGAGAGTAGAAGTTACCTTTGGTAAATAACAAGCTCATCCCATAATAAATCGAGAACCCACAGCCGTGAGAGTATTTTACTCTCACGGCTGTGGTCCTCTTTTACTCTGGCATCTCTAAATAAAGTTTTACCACTCCGTCGTTTGCAATCGATTTTCCAGGCTCCGGAGACTGTGATTTTACAACTCCATTTCCGTGAGTCACCACTTCGAAAGAATGTCCCTGTAAGCTCCTCAACGTCTCTCTCAAAGTTAACTTCTGTAATAAAGGCATTTTCAAAAGCGCCGTCCCATCCGCAGTTTCTCCATACCACTCTATGCTGGGCAGAGACTCTGGCTCTCCCACTTCCATCACTTTGGCCAAAGACCGCTTGAGCTCGTCTTTAAGATAAGGAGCTTTTTCTGGGTTTTCTTTTGCTAAGATAGGGCTGGCTTTGGCCGGCAAACTGAATCGATTTGCAACGGCATTCAAAACTTCTCGAAAAAGTGGAGCTGCCGTTTCGGACGCATAGTAGATCCCTTTGGGTCCGTCCAAAGAAGTAAAAATCACGACTTTGGGTTCCACCCCAAGTGGAAATCCAATAAAAGAAGCAATGTATTTTGAACTCGAATACTTTCCTGTGCTCGAATCCACAACCTGTGCGGTTCCTGTTTTTCCAGCGACTTCGTATCCTTCGAGCGCAGCTTTGACACCGGTTCCTTTTCCTTCTGTCGTGCTGAGTAGGGCTTCGAGCACAGATTCACTCACTTTTTTAGACAAAATTCGCTTTGGCAGATCCCCTTTTTTGATCGCATTTTTAATCAGTGTAGGTTTGACGAATAAGCCCCCATTTGCAAAAGAGGCATAGGCTCTAATCATCTGAATCGGAGTGACAAAAATTCCTTGGCCAAATCCAATGGTCGCCAAAGACAAAGGTTGCCAAAGTTTTTTAGCAGGCACTTTGCCAGAAATTTCGCCCGGAAAATCTACCCCCGTTTTATTTCCAAAGCCAAAAAGTTTAAGCGTATTAAAATAACTGTCTGATCCCAACCGTAAAGCTAGTTTTGCTGCTCCGATATTGCTGGAGAATTGAATGATTTCTTTCAGTGTGAGCCACTCAAATTGTTCGTGCTTTTCGGCCTCCGTAATTTGTTTGCCTTGAATTAAAAAAGACCCCCGCTCACCCCAAACTTTATCACTGAGTTTCCAGCCCTGAGAAAGGGCGCTAGCCAATAAAACGGCTTTGAGAGTAGATCCCGGCTCATACCCGTCTGTGATGGCACGATTTCTTCTTTTAGAAGAAGCAATATTTTTATCATTTGGATTAAAAGAGGGCTCATTTGCCAATGCCAATATTTCGCCATTCGAAGCATTCATGACAATGACACTTCCACTCTGCGCTCCTGTTTTTTGTGTGGCTTTTTTAAGCTCTTGTTCAACTGAAAATTGCAAAGATGCATCGAGAGTCAAAACCACTTGCTCCCCCTCTTTGAGATGATTTGCCTCCGAAACATCAAAAAAAGTAGGCCGCCCAAAAGCATCTTTGATTGAGCTCACAGATGCGTTTTTCCCTGTGAGCCTCACATTTTCAAGCAGCTCCACTCCTTCTAAGCCTTCGGAGTCAACATTGACATCCCCTAAAACATGAGAGGCCAGCTCCCCGTGGGGATAAACCCGTTTACTTTCTTTGATCAAAAATAGTCCTCTCGACAAATTTCCCAAAGGGTCCATCAAATGGGCTCTTTTTAGTTTACTGACTTCGTAATCGCTCAAGTGTCTTTTGATCCAAACGAACTCCTTTTTTTCGCGGAGTTTTTCTAAGATTTTTTCGTAAGAGAGGTCTGTTATTTTTACCAACAGATGCGCAAGGGATCTGGATCTATTCGCTTTTGTAGGATTGGCGGCCAAACTCTGGATTTCTACATTGATGGCCAGGGGCTCTAAGTTGCGATCTAAAATCGAGCCCCGTCTTGGGCGGATTAAAACTTTGGACTGAAATTGCCTTTTAGCTAAACTTTCAATCCGCGAATCCCTGATGATCTGTACATCAATCGCCCGCCCTAAGATCAGACAACCCATAAAAATAAAAACAAGCATGCACATCGTAACGCGATTTTTGATGGGATCCTGCCTGCTCATTTGAGATAAACCACCTGCTGCCTTTTGGGTTGACTGAGTCCAAATTTTAATCGGGCAAGCACCTCTAATCTCCGAGGTGACCGTAGAGCGGTCACCGCCAAACTTTTTTGCTCTTTTTCTTGTTGAAGATTTCGAATCAATTTACTGATTTGATCAATCGAATATGTCGTTCTTACAATGGAGAGCCTGAGCCAAACTGTGCCAACAGAAAATAGCAGTAAAACGGGAATGGCCCAAATAGGGAGTGTTCTTTTCAGAGTCATAAAACTCGCTCAGCAACTCGCAATTTAGCACTTCGAGCTCGAGGATTTTGAGCAACTTCGTCATCACCTGCCCGAATAATTTTTTTCGTCAATACTCGAAATCCTAGGCCCGGATCCTTAAAAGCTTGTTTGACTTTTCGGTCTTCTAAAGAATGAAAACTTAAAATAGCCACTCTGCCCCCTGCCTTTAAACAAAGTATACCACTCCTGAGCAAACGATCTAGTTCGTCCATCTCTTGGTTGATGTAAATCCGAAGCGACTGAAAGCACCGCGTTGCAGGGTGGAGGCGACCATGGCGATAGGGAGGAGGCACAGTGTTAGAAATTAAATCTGCCAAAGCCATTGTGGTCTTTGGGAGTTTATTTTCTCTGCGCACCGAAATAATCCTAGCAGCGATGCGTTTAGAAAATCTTTCTTCGCCATACTCACTAAAAATTTTTAAAAGTTCGCCTTCGTTAACATATTGTAAAAAATCTAAGCATGTTTCTCCCTGAGTCGGGTCTAGTCTCATGTCTAAAGGTCCATCTTTTTGAAAACTAAATCCCCTTTTAGCCTCTTCGATTTGATCACTCGAAAACCCAAGGTCTGCCAAAACTCCTAAAACAGGCCTCTCACCCACTCGCCGAGAAAGTTCACTAAAAGGAGCATGCATGAGTTCGAGTTGTCCGCTTGACATAAAGGGAGAAAATTTAGTTTGAGCCTTTGCAATCACGTTTGGATCTCGATCCATGGCCAATATTTTATGTTTTCTAAACCTTTCGTCCTGTAAAAAAGAAAGAGTATGGCCTCCTCCTCCCAAGGTACAATCTACCAGCCAATGCGGTGTATTCAGATTTTGAAAAGGCTCCAAAAGATAATCCGCAATGGTATGAACCAAGATCGGAACATGGACACTCACAGCGCATGATCCAAAAAATATCGCTCGATGGCTCTTCGACCCAAGTAGGAGGATTTTACTTTCCAGTATTTTTGATGAATGGTCAGCACTGAGATTGCAATAGGCTCACTGCCTTTTTCTGCATATCCAATAAACCAATCATACTTTCCTTTCGGGTCCTTCCCAGAGAGAGATCCTGTTTTTCCACCCACATCCATCTCGCTAAAACGTCCTCTAAAGAATCCTCGAAAAGAGCGCCTCGAAGTGCCTTTGCGGATGGTCTCTCGCATGAGTGCCCTGATTTCTTTAGAAGTTGCAAGATCAAATGGGTGAGACCCCTCTGTAAGAGTCGAATGGTAAATCGTTTTTCCATCCTCTAAACGCACAGAATCAATGACATAGGGATCCATCATGATCCCGTTGTTCACGATACTCGCAGCCATAAGTGCTCCTTGAAGGGGACTCATGGTTGTATTTTGTGAAAATCCTGAGGCTGTTTCTGCCATTCCCCAAGCGTCTTCGGGAATAATGGCTTTCCCAACTTGGATCGGCAGGTCTCCAGCAATCTTTCGATTAAATCCCAATCGCGTGGCATATTGCTTGAGACTATCCGGACCCACACTAAAGGCCCCTATCTTAGCAAAAACTGTGTTGACCGACTGTGCAAATGCATCTTTTAAGGTCATGTATCTTGTCCAACGCGTGAGTTTAGACTTTAAAACATTGCCTCTATAAAGAGTGTGATTTGCCCCATTAAAGGGGATGACTGTGCTGGCTGTAAAGTTTTTTTCGGCAATTGCTGCGGCAGCCGTGACAATTTTAAAGACAGAAGCCGCAGGATACGTAGCTTTGAGAGCGAGATTTTCCGAGTGGTTTTTTTTCTCCTGACTATAACTCACAATCGAAAGCACCCGACCTGATCGCGGGTCAATAGCGACAAAAGCAGCATAATCTGGACGATAAGAGCGCAAGAGATTTTCCATAAACTCCTGCAAGGGTTGATCCAAGGTGTACTGGATGGCTGCTTTGTGCACTTTACCATCTACAAACAAATCAATTTCGTTCGGAAATTCTTGAATTTCCTCGAAGGCCTGAGCCAGTGTGTCTCTTGTAACTGAGGGAATAAAGAACGCTTTAAAATAATAATACTTATAAAAAACTGTAAATCCGATTGTCAGTATCGAAAAAAGAAGAATTTTTTTTTTAAAATGCTGCATCTTGTTTATTTTGAATGATTTTGGAGTCCTTAGTCAAGGGCAAGTTCGGATCCAAACTATAGAATGAGATTCCTAAGACCCATAAGCCAAATATTTTAAAGATCGTAACAAGTTGCATTATAAATTAAAAACCCTTGTATCGCTCAACGTCAAATTGTAAGCTGTCCATGTGTATACCAGAAAAAGACAAAAGGAAAAGACTCCAAATCTCATAGAGACCAATCCTTTTGTTATACCGAACAATAATCGCACCTATTCGAATCAACAAAAATTTAAAATAGCTCGCGACATGTTAGAGCGGTACACGGGAACGCCCCCAGATAAATTTAGAAAACAAATCATTTTGACAAATTTTGACTATTATATTGAGCGTTTTTATACTTTATGTGGAGACACCCGCACTAAAGGCTCTGTTATGGCCGCGGTACATAGCAAAAAAGCAGATGTCTCGATTATTGATTTCTCTATTGGATCTCCAACAGCCGCGCTTATTATTGAACTTTTAGCACCCATTGAGCCCAAGGCTGTTTTACTTTTAGGGCTCTGCGGAGGATTGCATCGCTCTCTGAGGGTAGGGGACTTTGTCCTCCCCACAGCCGCAATCCGAGACGAAGGAGCTAGCCAGCACTTTATGCCGACACAGGTTCCAGCACTGCCCACTTTCAAAATCCAAAAATTTGTCTCCCAAATTGTAGTCGAAAAAGGACTGGATTATCGCACGGGAGTCGTGCACACAACAGACTATCGTTTTTGGGAGTTTGATCAAAAATTTAAGGCTCAGCTTTACGAAGAGAGAGCCTTAGCCATTGAGATGGAGTCCGCTACTCTCTTTATTGCAGGATTTGCAAGCAAAGTTCCCATTGGTGCTCTTCTCTTGGTCTCTGACCTCCCCCTTCAGAGAGGTGGAATTAAGACAAAAAAATCAGCCCAAGCCGTTTTTAGAAAATACACTGATTTGCATTTAGAAGTAGGCATTAAAGCCATGAGTGAAATTGCCGAAAGAGGCGAACATATCCGACACTACAAGTGGTGAACAAAAAAGAAATTTTATGCTTAAAAGAATATTAGATTTTTTTTCGAATGATTTGGCCATTGATTTAGGAACTGCAAATACCTTAGTCTACGCAAAGGACAGAGGCATCATCATCAATGAACCCTCGGTGGTGGCCATCCACCGAAACGCACGAGGACAAACTCGAGTCTTGGCTGTAGGAAAAGAAGCCAAAGATATGCTGGGACGAACCCCTGGCTCGATACAAGCTATTCGGCCCCTGAGAGACGGCGTGATCTCTGATTTCGAAGTCACTCAAGCAATGCTCAAATATTTTATCCAAAAGGCAAGCGTGAAGCGCTCATTTATCCGCCCACGCATTATTATTTGTATCCCTTTTGGAATCACACAAGTCGAAAAACGCGCTGTCAAAGAATCCGCCCAAGCAGCTGGCGCGAGAGAGGTTTATTTGATCGAAGAACCCATGGCCGCAGCCCTTGGCGCTGGACTGCCCATACGAGAACCCAGTGGGAACATGATTGTAGATATCGGAGGGGGCACGACAGAAGTGGCTGTCATTTCTTTGGGGGGGATTGTCTACTCTAAATCCGTCCGAGTGGCTGGGGATAAATTTGACGATGCTATCGTAAACTATATTCGACGAAAATATTCTCTGCTGATTGGTGAAAGAACCGCAGAACAGATCAAACTTGCCATTGGTTGCGCGTATCCCTTCGAAGAAGAAAAAAACTATGAGGTCAAAGGCAGGGACTTAATCAGTGGAGCGCCGAAAACAATCGAAGTCAACTCCGAAGAAATCAGAGACGCTCTCGCTGAGCCTGTTTCTGCAGTTGTGGATGCCATCAAAACTTCTCTCGAGCGCACCCCTCCAGAGCTGGCAGCCGACATCGTAGACAATGGCATTATTTTAGCCGGCGGTGGAGCACTCTTGGCCAATTTGGATATCCTCATCAAAGAAAAAACAGGCCTCCCCGTCGCATTAGCTGAGGACCCGCTAACCTGTGTTGTGCGGGGCTCAGGCAAAGCGCTTCAAGACATGGATCTCTTAAGAAAGGTCACCATTGTCTAACCCTAAATTTGATCCTATTTCTGACGAAAACGCGATGCGTCTTTTGCTCAATGAGGGCCTCAAAACTTCGGCTCCACTTTTTTTATGGACTGAAAATCAAAAACAGGTGCTTCAAACCAGATTGCATCACCTTTCGGAAGAGGACAAAACTTTTCAGGCGGTTAAGCCAAAAGATACTGACCCAGATGATTTTAAAAAAGTCATTGATTGCTACTTTAACTTGACACTCAACCGCGCCAATTTATTTTTTAAAAGCCCTCTTGTTGGAATTTCAGGTGATGGCTTGAATTTCAAAATTCCAGAAAAAATATTCAAGGTACAGCGCCGAAATTTTTTTAGAATTCAGACAAAAGAAGTTGCGCTTATGGAAGTTTCATTTATCCATCCCCATGCTCTGTCTACAAAGGTTGTTAAAAATCTGATCGATCTGGGTGAAGGAGGGTTGTCTTTTTTAGTTTCTGATGAGGAAGAAACTCTTTTTCAGGTGGGAATGATTTTGAAAGAAGTGAGTTTTAACCTCACTGGTAAAAAGATCTCCTGTGATGGCGAAGTCAGGCAAGTGCAGACGTTTTCTGTACATTCGCACTATCGTGGAGTCAAAATTGGAATTCGGTTTCAGCACCTCAAAGCTGCCATGGCACAACAAATCGCAGCTTTTATTTTTGGAGAAAGTAGAAAGTATTTGACGAAGTTTTTATAGCAGATTTTATGAGCTACAATCCAAAAGACTTTTACTACCGCAAAGCAAAAGCAGAAAATTTTGTGGCACGTTCTGTTTTTAAGCTCCAAGAAATGGATCAACGGTTTAAACTTTTTAGACCTGGGTTTAAGGTCTTAGACTTGGGCGCTGCACCAGGATCTTGGACACAGTATGCCTGTCAAAAAGTGGGACCGCAGGGAAAGATTTTAGGAATTGATTTAGAGCCGGTGCGACTCAGTTTTCAAAATGCTACTTTTATTACAGGAGATATCCGTGAGATCTGCAAAGATCGGCGGTTTTTTGAAAAAAACGCGCCGTTTAATATTGTCTTATCGGATATGGCACCCAAAACCACTGGCATAAAGATCACAGATCAAGCGAGGTCTTTAGAATTATGTGAACTTGCTTTTGACGTTGCGACTGGTTATTTGAAACAAGAGGGCTCTTTTGTCTGTAAACTCTTTCATAGTGGAGATTTCGAAACTTTTTGCATTGCCCTAAAAAAGAGATTTAAGCGGGTTGAGATTTTGCGTCCTAAGAGCACCCGAAAAGCGAGCACGGAGATATATGTGATATGTTTGTCTTTTCAAACTTAGCCATGACTTTAGATGGTAAAATTGCAATCCGAGATCACCCCCATTTTTTACTGGGAAGCTCTTTTGACAAAAAACAAATGCAAGTTTTACGGGCTGAGTGCGACGGCATTTTGATTGGAGCTGCAACGCTCAGAGCCTTTCCAAAAGGGTGCCTTATCCATTCCGATTTAGCCGAGCAACCCCTCCAAATTATTTTAAGTTCAAAACTAGAAAAAATTTCTATGGATTGGGAGGTTTTTAAAAACAAAAAGACAAAGCGGATTTTATTTGTCACAGAAAAAATCCCACTCGCAAAAAAGGTGGAGATAGAAAAAACATCGGAGATCATTTTATTAAAAAAATCAGCTCCGATTGCATCTCAAATCATTCAAAATCTGAGACGCTATGGAATCAAACGCCTCTTGATCGAAGGTGGGGGAGAACTGCTATGGGAATTCGTCAAAGAAAACTTAATCGACGAATACCATGTCACATTGACACCTAAACTCATGGGAGGAAGGGAGAATCCATCGCTTGTGCAGGGAGCTGGATTTTTGACTGCGAACCAAATCCTCAAACTCAAACTCACACAGTGCCAAGTGGTAAAAGACGAACTCTATTTGATTTATAGGAAGGATAGGTAGCCTATTCCCCCATCAACCTTGGCTTAAACCAGCAGCGTGGCCTTGCGCCTACAGAGTTCGTTTGGCTTGCAAAGCAAGAGGCTTGGAATGCTTCTTTTTCTGCTTCCTCGCTGGTTTGACCTGCAGGGTGATTTTTTCCAGGAATGCTATGAAGGTCTTGCCCTTTTAAACATAAAATCCCATTAAAAAAAGTATCTAGCCTGCATTGTGCTTTAGGGTGGTAGTCGATTGTTGCAGCGACTTGAGTCACATCGGGTGTTTCGTATTTGGGAGGATTGGCGCCACTCAAAGCCCCTAAAAGAGTGGCCAAAGAAAGACCTGCTTCGACTGTTCTGTAACACAGGTTTTGATTGTCTTCTTTTTCCCAGATTTTATCGCAGTTTTTTCTGACAACGAGTGGAGCTGTTTTTCGAAAGCCGGCATTGATTTCTTTTTCGTCAGCCCAAATGAGTTTTGAACAAGTCTGAGCTGCAAAATAATCTGCCTCACCCTCGGCAGCAGCCCACTTCATAGATGCATAAAAAGGAAAGCCCCCAAAATGGTGTCCAAGCTCATGACAAACCACGAGTTGAAATCCATCGCGTGTGAGCTCGTCTCTTCGTGCCAGACCACCATAGAAGCTTACTGACCAAGTGTCTTGTGATTGTTGTGCGTAGGCATTGACCGTCGCATTTTTCCAGTCTTTGCTAGGTTCTAATTTTGCTTTTTGCAAGACTGCAAAAGGCCGAAACAGCTCAATCCCTCGATCGATGATTTGATTAAATTCATCCTCTGTAATATTTGCAATATGGCCAACATCATCTGCCAGAAATAAAAAATTATCGGGCAGTGTTTGAGCCTCAGTTTTTAATGTGATTGCGAAAAGAAACAGAACAAACCCTGTGTATTTCATAGATCCCCCATCCTTTGTTAAATGCTAAAAAAATAGTTCTTAGGCGATTATATCTTGATTTTATAGAATTGCAACTTGCTCACGGAGGGCTCCAGGCAAATCTATAATAGGCTTCTTCGAAACTCGAAAATGGCAGTAGTGTGATGTCTGCGTCAAAACCAGGTTTTAGAACTCCCTTTTGTTTTTCAAGTCCTAAGGCTTTTGCTGCGCTATAAGTTACCGCCCCAAATATTTCAGCACAGTTCATCTGTAGATAAAGTGCCGCTAAGGTCATGACAGCAGGAAGGTTTAATGTCATCGAAGTGCCTGGATTAAAATCTGTGGCCAGTGCAACCGGCACCCCTTGGTCAAGCAGTTTTCTAGCGGGAGCCTGTGGAGTTTTTAAATAAAATGCTGTGGCAGGCAATAAAACGGCGACGGTATTGGAGCGGGCCAGAGCAGAAATACCTTCGTTAGAAACTTTTAAAAGATGATCTACGGACAATGCTCCCAGTTCCGCTGCCAACTCAGCAGAGTGAGTGCAAGCCAACTCGTCACCATGGAGTTTTATTTGAAGTCCAAGCCGTTTCGCCTGAGACAAAATTTTACGGCCTTCTTCTAAAGTAAAATACCCCTTGTCTATAAAAACATCACAGGCTTCCGCCCATTTTTTCTGAGCTACAGTAGGAAGCATTTTATTTATAATCTCGCTTAAATATTGAGTCCTCTCCACACCTTCAGGAAAAGCGTGGGCTCCTAAAAATGTTGAAACTAAGGTGATTTCTGGGAATTTTTTACGGAGTCTTTCAATGACTTTCAGAATTTTTATTTCAGTATCGAAATCTAATCCATATCCACTTTTAATTTCGAGAGTGCGAACTCCATAGTTCATGCTTTCTTTGATTCTTGGGATCGCCAACTTCTCTAAAAGTTCCGCGCTTGCTGCCCTTGTAGCCCGAACAGTGCTTAGAATCCCACCTCCTTTTTTAGTGATTTCTTGGTAGGTTGCGCCCTCGCACCTTTCGCGAAACTCTTGAGCTCGATCTCCCGCAAAGACAAGGTGTGTGTGACAATCAATGAATCCTGGCAAAATTGCTTTTTTCCCTTTTAAATTGAGGGGTATTATTTTTTTATATTTTTTCTCGAGATCTTTTGTCTTTCCGACCCAAAGGATTTTACGGGGAAAGGTGGAATAAACGATGGCTCCATCTTCGATCGAATCTAAATCTTCGCTTTTGAGGTACCTTCCGTCTTTTTGTCGAATTTTTTCTCCCGTATAAAGCCGACTGGCATGGATTATGACCTGAGGTCTATTTTTATGCACTTTGATTGTTCCACTTTTGATAGGGAACTTTTTTGTAAAAAAACCAAAAAGAAAGACAGGCCAATAAAATTCCAGTCACCACATCTACTAAATAATGCTGCTTAGTGGTCAGAGTAGAAAGGCAAATTGCCAAATTCCATGCAAAAAAGAATAAAAATTTTCTTCTTTGTTCATTCAAAAAAATGAGACTTGAAATAAACACACTGCTGACATGCAAACTTGGACAGCAATTTGCAGGCGTGTCGGCCATTCGCAGGTGACTAAAGGCAAATGTCGTAATTGTATTTAGATCAGAGGGAAGAGGAAAAAGATCTCTCGGGTAGGTTGTGGGCCAAATCCAAAAAATAGCGACACTCACTACTTGCAATGCAAAAAAAGCATAGAGGTATTTATTCAAGTTAATGGGATCTCGCGCTGTAAAATAGACAGCAGGAAAATAAATATATTCGCTCATGTAGATCCAAACAGTGTTTGGCCAAAAAGGGGTGATTTGATCGATCCAGCCAAAAGGTAAAAGCACGGGGGTAAAAAGATGAAACCAGTTTGAAGTCAGATAGAGAAAGGCAGTTGCAATAGAGACAGAAAGCCAAACAGGCCATTTGTTTTTTGTGGTCAAAAATAAGGGAAGTCCTTTGAGGGGCATGTGAGATCAATCCTTAATGATTTTTTTTAAATCCGTCAAATATTTCTCTAAAAAAGTGTGCATTTGAGACCCGTTCCAGTTTTTTTCTCCAGTATCTACAAGCAAAATCTTTCTGTTCCTATCCAATATGATTGTTTTTGGAATGGCATGAACATCAAAGAGCTCGGCTAGATTTCCTTGTGGATCTATAAAAACTGGAAAATCAATTCCGAAGTCTTCTAATGTTTTAGGTAAGATCGCCTCTGGCTTTTCGTCTACATTGATCAAAATAAGCTCAAGCCCATTTTTGTTGTATTTTTTTCTCAATTCAATGAGAGCTGGCATTTCGACCATACATGCCTCACACCAGGTGGCCCAAAAATCGACAAAATAGACTTTAGCTAGAATAGCAGAAAGAAGCGTTTTGTCAGATTTGGAATCTTTAATATTAAAGATATGAAGTATAAAATCATCCATGACTGAACCCAATTTGACTTCTACGGTGCTCCTCTGCGTCTTAGCTGCCTGATTTTTAAGGAAAAAAAGGGCTGCCCAGGCCAACAACACAAGAACACCCGCTGGAATTAATACTTTCCTAAAAGCCATCTTTTTATCTTAAAATAAAAGAATGCGCTCTCAAAGGAAAAAACCACCCCGCTCCAAAAGTGGCCAGGCGGTCTTAGAGTATGTTCTAACGATAGCAATCGTGGTTGCTTTTGTTTCAGCCATTGCCGGAATCTTTAGAGCTTCTGTCATTAGACTTTGGGAAGTCATGACTCAAGAGGTTTCTGCTCCTTGTATCGGGTGTCCTCCGGATGATCAGATCAGGCTATAGTCACTCGTTCCCTGTCTCATCCACTGGGACTATGAAAACTGGCAACTCCATGCTACGCAAGTGAAGCTATGGGTTGGAGTGGAGTTATTTTCCCCGATATACTGCCCGAGCTCAAGACGGAGCGGCTTTTATTAAATGAAATTAAGTTAGAAGACGAGAACGATTGCTTTCAGCTCTGCTCAAACCTTGAGGTAATGAAATTTTGGGCATTGCCGGCCCATCAAACGATCGAAGAAACACGCTCGCTCATTTTATACTTAAAAAGTGAATTTCAGAAAAAACAAAGGCTCCGTTGGGCGATTCGCAGTCAAAAAGACAGCCTCATGATTGGAGACATTGGGTTTTGGCGCTTTGTCATGCCCCGAGCTCGAGGAGAGTTAGCTGTGAAACTATTGCCCTCCTTTTGGAATCACGGATACATGACAGAAGCCATGACAGCAGTGCTTGATTTTAGTTTTTCGTCTTTAAAATTAAATAGCATTGAAGCAAATATTGACCCAGAAAATGGAGCATCTTTGAAGCTATTCGAAAAACTGGGGTTCGAAAGAATTGGTCTGATCAAAGAGCACAGCTTTTGTCCCTATCGAAATCACTTTACAGACACTCTTTTATTTTCTCTGAGGGCTAGCCAATGGAAATCCTTCGAGCCCTCAAGTTAACGGCTCCCCTTATTTTAAGTCAGCTCAGTTTCGTGGGGATACAACTCATCAACACTTATTTTGTATCAAAGCTTGGGACAGAAGCTTTAGCGGGGCTCGGAATCTGCCAGTCTTTTTGGTTCAATTTACAATTGATGGGAGTAGGGTGTTTGATTGCGGCAGACTCTTTGTACACAAAGGAGGCGACCCTTACTCTTTGGGCAAGTATTTTAGTTGCTTTGCTCATGGCTACCCTTTGTGTTTTGGGGTCTCTCATTTTAACTCAAAACATCCCCTCTGTAAAAGCAGCAGGAAATCTATTGCTTTATCTCTGTATGAGTTTATTTTTTATGTTCCCCTATATTGGGATACGCCAGTTTCTTTTGGCTCAAGGAAAAATTTATTGGATCATTCTTTTGTCCTTTTTGAGTCCAGGATTGCAAATTCTTTTTTTTAATTTATTGCCACACACGATCGATAACGTGGGGTTGGCTTCTGTGTTCACTCAAGCCACTGTGTTCACACTGATATGTTTTTCAGTCCAATGGAAGCTTATACCCAAAGGACTCTATTCTAAATTTTGCACACTTCTGAAATCTGGGCTCCCCTATGGACTTCAACTTTTTTTTCGCTCTTTAGTCTTTAGTGTGCTCGCTTATTGGATTTCGAAAATGAGTTCTAAAGAACTTGCTGTGCATGGAGCACTGATTAATATTGCCAATCTATTTTTGATCATTCCCTTTTCTTTTTCTTCCTCAGCAAGCATTTTAATCGCACAATCTTTGAACCCTAAAGAAATGAGCTCAAAAATAAAAAAAGTTTTTTTATCCTCATATTTGATTTTAACTTTAACTTTAGGAGTCAGTTACCTTGGGCGAGACTTTTTATTGAGCAAGCTATTGCAAGAGAGCTCACTTGTCTCATCTGTTCGTGATTTCATTTTATTTCCACTTTGTTTTGTTTGGATTGATTCCTTCGAAATTCTCTTTACAGGAGTTTTCAGAGGGATTCTCATCACAAGGCTTCCCTTTGGATTTTTTTTTCTAACCTCTTTTTGTCTTGGCCTGCCTCTAGCCTATGTTTTGGGTTTTGCTTGTAAGCAGGGGCTCTGGGGAATTTGGGCCTCTTTACTGATCAGCTCGCTCATGTTAGGTGGGCTTATGTTGTTTTCCTGGAAGAAAAGGAGGGAGCTCCTATGAAATACGCAGTTATTGTCGATGCCTACTCTGCAGGAAATCTCTTAGCCCCTGAGTTTAAGCGCCGCGGATTAAAATGTATTCACGTACAAAGTACACTTGAGATTTGGCCCATCCTTCGGCCCTCTTTTCGAGAAGAAGACTTTGAGGAAAATTTAAAATTCGATGGCAGCTTAGAAAAAATGGGCCTCGCCCTTGAAAAATACCCCTTGCTTTGTGTTTTGCCTGGCACTGAGACGGGTGTGCAACTGGCAGATCAGCTGGCAGAAAAGGTGGGTGTCCCTGGCAATGGAACCGCTAAAAGCGAAGCAAGGCGCAACAAGTTTGTCATGATAGAAACCTGCCGAAAAGCAGGACTCCGTGTGGCCGAGCAATTTAAATCCAAATATAAAGACGAGCTGGTTGAGTGGTTTAACCAATGGCTTAAAAGGAGTGGCTTAAAAAAAGTTGTTGTCAAACCCATAGAAAGCGCTGGAACGGACAAAGTCAGCGTTTGCCAAACACATGCAGAAGTCAGAACCGCTGTGCAGGATATCATTGGCAGCACGAATATGTTGGGGATAGCTAATCACGAAGCTTTGATCCAAGAATTTTTAGAGGGCACAGAGTATTTTTTAAACACTGTTTCTCTCAATGGCCGACATCATTTTACAGACATTTGGCGGTATCAAAAAAGATCGATCAATGGCTTTGACTGCGTCTATGACAAAAATATTCTCTGCTCCAGCACTGGAGACACAGAAATAAAATTACAAAAATACGTCTCCCGCGTTTTAGATACACTCGATGTCCATTTTGGGCCCGCTCATACGGAGGTCATGCTGGGCCCAGATGGGCCAGCCTTAATTGAAATTGGAACTCGTTTGGATGGACTGAGTGTTCCGGCTTTCAATCAAGTGGCCATAGGCTACAGCCCGGTAGAACTTACAGTAGACGCATTTTTAGACGAAAAAGCCTTTCTGGCTAAGGCTGAAAAATCTTATCCCATCCTCAAACATGCGAGAACAGTTTACTTTACGAGCTATCAAGAAGGGGTGGTTGAGGCGGTTCCGGGTGATCAGAAAGTACGCAGCCTGTCCTCATTTTTCCAGATGAGATTGCGGGCAGCACCTGGATCAAAAATCTCAAAAACGACCAATTATTTTACAGCCCCAGGATTTGTCAGCCTAGCCCACCCCGATCCTTTGGTCCTCGAAAAAGAATACCAAATGATTCGAGAGTGGGAGCTAGAAAAAAACGGCTTTTTTATTTTTTCAGGCTATCCGCAATAAAGCTAGGCAATCTCAATCCAAGGCGGCGGTGGACACGCTTTGCCCCCAAAGGATGTTCAGAGCCTCCAGAATTTGACTCCAAACCACTATCGTTAGGACTTGGATTGTGTGGTGGTTGCAATGGTTCTAAATTGCCTTGTACACTATTCACAAGGTTTACAAAAAAACCATTATATTGATATGCCCGTGTGATGTAATCCGGCTGTTTTTTCTCATTTCCTGGAGCAGGAGATGGATGAGGTTGATTGGGATCCTCTGGGCTGACAAGTCTAGAAGCATCATAGAGAATCACAAGCGCCAAATGAAAAAAATCAAAATCATTGATTCTGAGTTCTTTGCCGTTTCGAATGATTGGCTTTCCTTTTCTTAAAGTAAAATACTTAGCTTGGTCAGCTCCAGTGACAGAGTAAATTTGATAATAACTTGGATTCTTGTCGAGTGCCTTAAGATCCTCCGCTGGAACTTTTTTTCGACTCCACGACACATTTTTGAACCCCTCATGTTTTGTAGGATCAAAGCTAGGTTCAATCAATCGTTCTTGGTTTTCAAACACGGTCAAAGCTGGAACCACACGCATATCCACCATGATGGAGTCAGGATTTGTCACAAAAAAATGGCTATCATCTTTTCCATCTGTCCTGAGGTCAAATTCCATTTTTGTAGCCACCATCCATTCATAAGGTGTGAGAACGCCCTCTCTGCCTATATCCGGCATAATGGGGTCAATGACATACCACTCTTCGTCCTCTCCTTGCACCATGGTCGCCATATGAAATCTCCAGCGGGTTTCTCCGTCTCTCAAGTCACCCGCAATAAATATTTTTTGAATACTCGCTTTGTTTAAACCCATTTTTCTTGCAATCAAATGCACGGCCATGGCTCGACCATAGCAAAAGCCAATTTCATTATTCCCAATCCCTGTGGGCTGCCAATCATAATCATCGATATGAGAGGTCCCTGCTACCGAATGCTGACTCGCTCGTCTAAAAAGTTCATTTCTTTCTGCAACATTGAGCAAAGCTCGAGTCTCAGGGGCTTTGTCAACAATGGCATCATAAAATTTGTGGATCTCGTCTTGTTGTGTCGAAAATCCTTTTATTGGTAGAACTAAAACAGTAGATAAAATTAAAAGATCAAAGATTTTTTTTGTTTGCATTGGATTACCCCCACCTTTTGGCGTATATAGCGCTAGGTATGTTAGAAGGCAATCCCCCCTGGCAAAATTTGTTTTTAGATTTTCCGGAGAAAGAAAAAACATTTCAAACAATACTTGAGCGATTCAAAGAGTATCAAAAAACTCTACCGCTTTTGCCTGTCAACCCAGAGCCAAGCCTCAGAGAAATAAAAGCAGCTCTCTTGAGTTATGATTTTTCAGAACAAAACACCGCTGCACGTGTCATCTCAACTATCCAAAAAGACTTAGAAAAATTTTTGCTCCATGTCGATCATCCCATGTACTTTGGAGTTTTTAATCCAAACCCTCTTTTTTCAGGGGTGGTGGCAGACTTCCTTGTGGCTGCGTTTAATCCCCAGTTGGCTTCTTCGACTTCTGCGCTTTATGCCATCGAAGTCGAAAAAAAAATGATCTCCTACTTAGCCGCGAAGGCAGGTTATTCTCCAGAGAGCATAGACGGAACATTTTGTAGTGGAGGCACTGAGGCCAATCTGACGGGGGTACTTTGTGCATTGGCCAGAAAATTGCCTGATTATTTTGAAAAAGGTGCGGTAGGACTTAAAAAAAGGCCTGCTATTTATGTTTCTGCAGAAACACATCATTCGATTGCCAAGGCCGTAAAAATTTTAGGCCTGGGCCGCGAAGCTCTCAGAGTCCTTCCAGTTGATTCTGAGTGGCGGTTTTCTCTTCCAGAACTTCGAAAAAAAATAGCCTTGGATCGAGAACAGGGATTTGAGCCCCTTTTAATTGTGGGAACGCTGGGCTCCACGAGTGCAGGAATTATCGACCCACTCGATAAACTTGCAGGTGTTGCCCAGAGTGAAAAAATAGACTTCCATGTCGATGCTGCTTGGGGAGGCGCTGCACTCATTTTGCCAGAATACAAAAGCTCCTTTCGAGGAATTGAGGAAGCTCACTCTTTTTCGATCGACGCGCACAAATGGTTTGCAGTGCCGATGGGGGCAGGAATCTTTGTCTCAAAACACCCAGGCATTTTAAATTCAGTGTTTAGTGTCGCAGAAAGTCCTTACATGCCTCCACGTTCCTACCAGGAACATGTGAGTCAGCCTTATTCTGAGTCCCTACATTGGTCTCGACGGTTTATGGGATTAAAATTTTTGATGTCTTTTATGATGCTAGGAGAGCAGGGATACCAAAACCTCCTTCGTCACTCGATTTCGTTGGGGGGGCAATTTAAAACCCTCTTAAAAGACAATGAGTGGGAAGTCGTCAACGACACCCCATGGCCTGTGGCTTGTTTTTTGCCAAAGGGGGTAGAGTGGTCCAAAGAGCAAGTCCAAAACTTTGTGAATTCCATCAATAAAACTGGGAAAGCATGGATCACGAGTACTCAGCTTGGCTCAAAATCAGTCATTCGAGTGGGGTTCCCAAATTTTGCGACAAAAGAAGAACATTTGTATGCATTACTCGAGCTTCTCAATGAGACTCTTTCTAAAAATCTTTTACCCCACTAGCTTCTCCACTCAATCCCTGCTATACCCCCAAAAACAAGAGGGGGAATCCGTAGTATGAGGGTGGTCCAACTTGATCGAGAAAAACTTAAGCCAGCTTACAATATCCTTTGCCAAACTTTGTTTCCAGCACAAGATATAGCCCCTCCGTTTGGAATGACATACTGTGAAATCGAAATCGATGGAAAAACCAGTCCCCACGAACACTACGATGGTGAAACCTTTCTCATCTTAGGGGGCCAAGGCTCGATGTCTATCAATGGCGAACAAAAAAAAGTAGCTCCAGGCGATCTTATTTGTATTCCGAACCACAGCATCCATGAGCTTAAAAATAGTTCTCCTACAGAGCGACTCAAGTTTCTATCCCTCTATTGGGACGAACCGGCTGTGAATCGAAAGCTCACCGGCAAATACCACATTTACTCCGCACCTCCCACGCCCAATGGAAAACTGCATGTTGGGCATCTCTCAGGGCCTTACTTTGCGGCGGATGTTTTAAGAAAATATTTAAAGCTTCGTTCTCTGGATGTCAGTTACACCTCAGGGGCAGACGAAAATCAAACCTATGTTCCAGCGAAAGCCAAGCAACTTAGAAAAGACACTCTCCAAGTCATGAACGAATACACCCAGTCTATTTTAGAAACCCTCGAAAATTTTAACGCCACACCGGATTATTTTCTAATTCCGCACCAAGATTCTGCATATCAGAAATTTGTGCAAGATTTCTTTAGCACCCTTGTCACCAAAGGTGCATTGGTCGAAAAAGAACAAGATTATCCTTTTTGCAAAACCTGTCAGCACTTTTTGCACGAAAGTATGCTCAGTGGAAAATGCCCTCACTGCGATTTAAGAACGAATGGAAATGGCTGTGAGAGCTGCGGACTCTTTAATGACTGCAGAGATTTGAAAGATCAAAGGTGCAACTCCTGTGCAGCGGTGCCCATCTTTAGAAAATCATGCCGCTATGTTTTTCCGCTCAGTCAATATGCCGAACGACTTTCGAGCGCGCTCCAAAAACACTCTTTTGCTCCAAAGTTTAAAAAATACGTAGACCAATTGTTAAGTCAAGGACTACAGGAAGTCACAGTGAGTTTTCCCTACACTTGGGGGATTTCTGTTCCCAACCAGCCTGGGTTTATCATCTATGAGTGGCTTGAAATGGCTGCAGCTTTCTTGTACGAAGCGCAGAAAAACAGGCCAACAGATTGGAAAGACTACTGGATTGACCCTGCCAATAAAACAGTTCTGGCTTTTGGTTTTGACAACTCGTTTTTTTATTTAGCTTTCGTGCCGGCTCTCCTTTGGGCTTTTGATGACCACATCAAATATCCAGACCATTTTTTAATTAATTTCTTCTACCACCTCGATGGAAAAAAATTTTCCACAAGTCGAAACCATGCCATCTGGGGTGACGAGATTTTAGAGAAACACTCTGCTGATGATGTCAGGCTCCATTTGGCGCAAACACGCTCTGAAAAAAAAGAGACGAATTTTAGTTTAAAAGATTTTACTGAAAATCAAGGTGCTAAACGCTGGGAAGTTCTCTTAAGTAAGATAGAAAAATTGAAACAATCTCCAAAAAAAAGCACCCGAACCCTTCTGTCTTTCAAGGAACGGACAGACTTAGAGCATTGGAACCTCAAAATCGCTCAAGCAGAGCTGGGATACCATCCCTCGACATTTTCCATGATAGGTGTCTCACATGTTATTAAAGATTATGGAGAATCTTTAGAAAATTATCTATCTGAAGCCGAAGAAACTGGCTTTGACTTGCTTGGATTTCGAGTGGGACTCGCAGGAGTCAAAGGATTTGCTCAAATCTTATTTCCAGTTGCACCTGTGACAGCTGCAAAGATTTTTAATATGCTGGGGGTGGAGGCCAAATGGTCCACCCGGCTGGATCTCCCCACTTTGGATGTTAAATGAAAAAAAAACAAGAGGTCATCATTATAGGAGGCGGCGCGATTGGTGCAGCTGCATTTCATTTTTTAGCCAAAAAAGGAATGACGGATTCTCTTTTAATTGAACGGCGAAAAGGGTTTGGGATGGGCGCCACTGGCGCCTGGGGCTCTCTGCTCAGACTTTTCAGTATTAAGCCCTTTTACACCGAAAGAGCCCTGATGGCTTTTCGTTATTACCAGTCTCAATTTGAGGGGGAAACGTCCAGGCCCCTTGAATTTGGCAAGTGTGGGAGTTTGTACTTTGTGACAAAAGAGCATTTTGCCATTGTAGAAAAAGCGATGTCATTAATTCAGGCTTCTGGCCTTTATCCAGCAGAGCTTTTGGATGCAACTCGAGGTCGAGAGCGTTTTCCTGAATTTCAGTGGTTTGATGATGATTTTGCAGTCTATGAGCCTGAAGCTGGATTTGCCTGTCCCCATTCTACAACGGAGGCTTGGATTGATTCTGGAAAAAGAAAAGGGGCAAAAGCCAAAACAGATTTGAAGGTGGTAGAAATTTTGGCACAAAATAAAAAGGTGCAAGGAGTCCGTTGTTCTGACGGCAATGAGTATCTCTGTGATCGACTTGTTTTATGCGCTGGACCTTGGACTAACGAGCTACTGGAGCCCTTAGGATTTCAGATTCCACTCATTTTAAAAGCCATCCAAGTCAATCAATTCCACTATCAAAAATCCTACTCTCAAGAAAATTTACCTTTCTTTGTAGATTTGAAAGAAGAAACTTTTGGCCGGCCAGCGCTGAAGGGGTCCTATTTTTTAGGAGGATATTTGACAAACGAAAAGGCATTGGTTTCACAGTTTAGACAGCCCTTGGGATTAGAACATGCCATGCTTGCAAAACAAAAAATATCCAAACGGCTAAAATGGATCCGTACAGCCTCACTCTCTGGAGGAGTGCGCGCTATTGAGGGATACACGCTGGATGATACCCCTATCTTGGGTTATTCCAAACCCTACGAAAACTTGCTCATTGCCTGTGGCTGGGGGTGTACTGGATTTGCACTAGCTCCTGCTTTTGGAAATGAAATTGCCAAACTTTTATATTCAGAAAAACCATTAACAGAAGAGTCACTATGTCAAATGATTGCTTAACCATAATCGGAGCAGGGCCAAAAGCCATGGCCATTGCAACAAAGGCCTTTGTTTTAAAAAATCTTGGATTTTCGGTCCCAAAAATTAGGATCCTCGAAAAAGACTCGATCGGATCTTTTTGGAAGAACCAGACTGGATTTACCAATGGCCGTCAAAAACTTGGAACAGCACCCGAAAAGGACCTAGGCTTTCCCTATGCCTCAAGCTGCTGGGGGGACGAGTTCAATCAGAGGGTCAATCACCAGATGCAGCAGTTTGCTTGGAGCAGTTTTTTAATCGAACACGGTCACTATTGCACCTGGATAGACCGTGGAAAGCCCCAACCGGAGCATCGCCAATGGGCAGAATACCTACAGTGGGCTTACGAAAAAATCTCCTGCGATCGCAAGATTGAGTTTGTTCGAGCGGAGTTCGATTCTTTAGATTTTGGAACTCATCAGAATTGGAAAATTCAAGCCCGTGATCAAAATGGAGGCGAACTGGAGTTTGAGACAGACGGAATTGTGCTTACGGGACCAGGAGAAATGAAAATACCTTCTCAAATGTCTCCTCAGGCATTACCTCAGGTACTACCCCAGGTACAACCCCAGGTACAAAACGACGAACGGATTTTGAATATTCGAACTTTTTGGAAATGGGTCAAGGACTTCAAAGAACCGTCCAAAGACACTTATATCGCCGTGATTGGCACTGGCGAAACGGCAGCCTCCGTTGCAGTCACACTCGGAAAACTTGAAGCTCCAATCCATATTGATATTATCACCCCCATGGCGATGAGCTATTCGCGTGGTGAATCTTTTGTAGAAAACAATATGTACACAGATCCTTTTAAGGGCAATTGGCATGAGTTGACTTACGAAGATCGTAAAAACTTTATTGAAAGAACTGATCGAGGAGTGTTTTCCATTTCGACCAAGAAAGAACTTGATCAAATGTCTCATGTTGAAATTATCCCAGGTTGGTTTAACACTCTCGCAGTCAATTCTGCCAACCAGCTCGTTGTCGAATTACAATATAATGAACGCATCGAGCATCGCGTTTATGACTTTGTTGTTCTGTCTGTTGGGTTTGATCCGCTGCAGTTTTTGTCTCGTAGAATGACCCAAAAAGCGAGGGAAACTTTATTGGAACGGAGTTCATTAAGAGAGTGGTCAGTACCTGAGTTTGAAAAAAATATTGCAGAAGATCTGTCTGTCAAAAATCTTCTGCCCAAATTACATTTACCAATGATCGCAGGTTTGCAGCAGGGACCCGGGTTTCCAAATTTGAGCTGCCTTGGGCGACTAGCGGATCAAATACTGACGAACTATGTGGCTTTAGATTTGGCATAAACTTATGGACTCCAATTACTCTGTTAAAAAAATAGACGCTCCAGAAGAACTGGAAAAAATAATCGGGCTCATTCAAAACTACCAGGAGTTTTATTTAAAAAAACCGCAAACAAAGGAGGCCATCTTTCTTCATTTTAAACAGCTTCTCTCTACTCCTGCTCTCGGATTTCAAGCCACTGCTTGGAATGATAAAAAATCTGCCCTCGGTTTTTGCACCGTTTTATTTCTGCCCTCTTCGCTCAGCTGCCGCAACTATGCTTACCTCAGTGATCTCTTTGTCTGTGGTGATGTGCGCAGAAGCGGCATTGGGCGCGCCCTCATCCGATTTGCAAGTCAAGAATCCAAACAACTGGGACTTGAGGGGTTGGAATGGATCACCCAACAAGACAATCTTTTAGCTCAAAAGCTCTACGACAAACTCACTCCGAATAAATCTCTTTGGTATTGTTATTCTCTCAAAACATAAAAATGAAAAAAAACACACCCTTTGATGTCATCGTCTGCGGACTCGGTGCGAATGGCGCAGCGGCTCTTTATTTTTTGAGCAAAATGTCAAACCTCAAAATATTGGGGATCGAAGCGAAAAAACCCGCGCATCAAGAGAGCGGATCTTTTGGGCAGACTAGACTTCTCCGGCGTTCTTATTTCGAAAACCCTGACTATGTTCCACTCGTCACGCAAAGTCTTGAATTTTGGAATCTACTCCAAAAAACTTGTTCACACACTCTCATCAAAAAAACAGGTTTGATCTTTTTAGGCCCAAAAGAAAATCCAATCTTCGATCAAATTTACAAGTGCTCTAAAAAATATACTTTAAAAATTGACGCATGGTCTATAGAGCACGCCCGTAGGAGGTTTCCTTTTCTAAAAATTCCAGAAGGTTTCAAAATTTTATTCGAAAAAGAAGCTTGTGTGTTATTTCCAGAGGTGATTATTTCTCATCTTGTAAGGGAAGCAACAAAAAATAAAAGTGTAAAAGTATCTCTCGATGAACCAGTGCTCAAAATTAAAACACACGCAAATCACATTGTTGTTACGACTGCACAGGGCAATTACACTACGCAAAAACTTCTGATGACTGTGGGTGGCTGGACAAAGGCACTTTTGCCGGAACTTTCGTTGCCAATTGAAATCCGTGAGTCACCTCAATTTTGGTTTCAAGAAAAAGGAAACACTCCTGTGAGCGTTCCCTTTGCATTTCCTCTCAGTGACGATTTTATTTATGGATTCCCTGATTTTGGGATGGGTGTAAAAATGGCTTCTTACCACCCAGGACGGAAACTGAAGACTCCAGAGCAGAGAACACCCCAAAGCACCCATGGTTTAAAATCAGTGCAGCAGTGTATTAAAAATCATTTCCCTTATGTTTCAAAAAAACCACACTACCAACATACTTGTTTTTTTGATTTGGGACCTGGAGACAACCTGATTTTAGATTTCTATCCTAAAAATAAACAGATCGTGTTTATTGCTGCAGGCTCAGGGCATGGACTCAAGATGGCCCCAACGCTCGCAAAATCTGCTATCGATATGTTGATAACGGAAAAATACGTCTCTCAAACAATGTTTTTAAAGCTAAAGAATGAAGGGAAAAAGAGTTTGCACCCTCGTAAAAAAGACTAAAGTAAACCGATTCAGATTCCGAAAAGCCATTGTAATGTCGGAGCTTCCGTCAAAACTAGCAACTTATTCGGACCTTTTTGATCGTTTGCTGGACTCTGCCCTTTTATTGGATTTTGAATTCTTAACAATTTTAGACCTCAATCCCTCAGCCGAACGTCTATTTGGAAAAGAGCAAGAAGAACTTAGCGGAAAAAATTTTTTAGACCTTTCCGATCACTCCCAAAATGATTTTATCTTAAAAAATATTAGGATTGCAAAGCGGAGGTACTACCCCCATCAGTTTGAGTGCACTTGGAATCTATTGGGGAATCAAACCAAACTCATGAAAATATCAGCCTGCCCACTCAAACTCTCGAATGGAACTGAAATGATCCAAATCATTGCCACAGACATCACGCAAATACGAGAATTAGAATTAAAAGAAAAAACACATCTCGAAGAACTCAAAATACTCAATCAGAAACTCGAAGACCTCTCCACTCATGACGAAATGACAAAACTCTTTAATTTTAGACATTTTAAAAATCTGATAGAACAAGAACACACACGTTCCAGCCGCTATGGAGCTGCCTATAGTATTATTTTTTGTGACGTAGATAATTTTAAACACTATAACGATAGAAATGGTCACCCCGCTGGTGATGATGTTTTAAGAGGAGTGGCAGAAGTGCTCAGACAGACCGTTAGAAATGTTGACTTTCCAGCTCGATATGGGGGTGAGGAGTTTGTCGCGCTGTGTCCTCAAACACCATCCGAAGGAGCATTTACATTAGCTCAAAAAATTAGAGAAAATATAGAAAAAAGAACATTTCTACACATGGAACACCAACCTTTGGGAAAAATTTCTATCAGCATCGGGGTGGCCACCTACCCCTTCGATGGATCAACTTATCAGGAAATTTTAAAAGCAGCTGACCAGGCACTTTATCATTCTAAGGCTTCAGGCCGAAATCAAGTGACATCGGCTCAACAACTCAAAGCCCTCAAAAAAGCAGCTTAGGGTGAGAGCCTAGTGTCGATTATAATAGACACTATTTAAAATCGGATGTAACCTACTAATAATGCTAGATAATTTAGACTTAAAACAGATTCTAACTGACTGGAACTATTGGAAAACCCCTCCTCCTCAGGGGATTCCTAGAATGATTCTTAAACAAAGAAAGATTGAACTTCACCCTGACTTGATCTGGGTTATTCAGGGTGTGCGTCGGTCAGGAAAGTCCACTCTCTTAACTCAGATTATGGAGACCCAAAACCTAGATCCCAGTTCTTGTACTTTTATTAATTTTGAAGATCCACGCCTCAGTAACAATCTCAATCACACACTCCTGGATCAAGTAGTGTCATTCTCAAAAAGTCTCATTCCAGAATTTAGCACAAGGACCTATTTTTTTGATGAAATTCAAAACGTAGAGCAATGGCAGAAGTGGTTACATAAAAAAATGGAACGACCCAGTGGTGACCGTTATATTATTACTGGCTCTAATTCGTCACTCCTTTCGGGAGATCTAGCGAGCCGTTTGACGGGAAGACATTTGACTTTAGAGTTATATCCATTTAGTTTTTTAGAATTTCAAAAAATTTACCCGAATGGATCACTAAAAAATTATCTTGAGCAAGGTGGATTTCCAAGAGTATTAAGACTAAAATCAGAACCCTCTGTGTTATTGCGTGAATATTTCACTGATATTATTGAACGAGACGTGAAAAGAAACTTGTCTTCGCGCAAAGGACACTTGATATCAAAACTAGTGATTGCCGTGTTTGAATCAACAGGCTCCGAATTGAGTCAAAGGGGACTTGCACAAATCCTGGGGCTCACAACGGATACTCTTGGGAAATACCTTGAGGCATGCGAATCTGCTTATCTTCTTTTTACTTGTCCCTACTTTAGTTTTTCTGAACGGCAACGCACTGTCAGAAATCGCAAAATATACCCCATAGACACAGGACTTATGTATTCTGTATCAAAACGAGGGTCAGTTGAAATCGGAAAAAGTTTTGAAACAATTGTATTTCATGCGCTTAAAAAGAAATATTCTGATATATCCTATTGGTGTGGAAAACATGAAGTCGATTTTGTAGTAAAAACACCCGAGGGGATTTTACCTATTCAGGTGAGTTGGGATGTGCCCAAGCCCAGACATTACGAAGGTTTAAAAGAATTCAAAAAACTATATCCAAATACAATGGAATGTCTTTTTATAGATCCAGAAAACTTTTCTAAACTTGAAGAGTTATTGCCTTAGGGTGAGAGCATTGTTTTTTTTTTATAATTAAGATATCTCTATCAAATGCACCGTACATACAAAGCCCCCACGGGCACAAAACTCCGCTGCAAAGGCTGGAGCCAAGAAGCAGCGCTCAGAATGCTGCTAAACAATTTAGATCCGGAAGTAGCAGAAAAGCCAGAGGAACTCATTGTCTATGGAGGAAGCGGAAAAGCCGCTCGAAATTGGGAGTGTTTTGACGCCATTGTCACCGCCTTAGAAAATCTAGAAAATAATCAAACTTTACTCATTCAAAGTGGGAAACCGGTGGCTGTGATGCCCACACACGAAATGGCTCCCCGAGTTTTGCTGGCCAACTCACTCTTGGTTCCACATTGGGCGACTTGGGAACATTTTAGAGAACTTGAACAAAAAGGGCTCACCATGTTTGCGCAGATGACAGCGGGTTCTTGGATTTATATTGGCACTCAAGGCATTATTCAAGGAACCTACGAAACTTTTGCGGAAGCCGGGAGGCAACACTTTGGCGGAGACCTCACAGGCCGGGTGATTCTGACGGCGGGTTTAGGTGGAATGGGTGGAGCCCAGCCTTTAGCCGCCTCAATGGCGGGCGCGATCTCACTTTGTATCGAAGTGGATCCTGTAAAAGTGAAAAGACGCCTTGAAACAAAGTTTTTAGACGAAGAGGTGGGCTCAGTAGAAGAAGCTTTAAAAAAAATAGCGGAAGCCAAAGTGAGAAAAGCCGCAAAAAGTTTTGGCCTGGTTGGCAATGCTGCCGAAGTTCTATGGGAGTTATTGAAAAAAGATTTTTTACCTGATTTGGTGACAGATCAAACCAGTGCTCATGATGAACTCGATGGTTATATTCCTGCCGGAATCCCTTTAGACGAAGCACTCAAACTTCGTACACATGATCCAAAAAAGTATTCAGAGCTTGCCATCAAAAGTATGGGTCGCCATGTAGAGGCGATGCTGGAGTTTAAAAAGCGTGGCAGCCATGTTTTTGACTATGGAAACAATATCCGAGAACAGGCTTTAAAAGCAGGAGTAAAAGACGCCTTTGCTTTCCCAGGATTTGTGCCGGCCTATATTCGCCCTCAATTTTGCGAGGGCAGGGGTCCTTTTCGGTGGGTCGCGCTCTCTGGAGATCCCAAAGACATTCAAACAACAGATCGTGCACTGATGGAGCTTTTTCCAAACGACAAAGGACTACAGAGGTGGCTTGCTTTAGCAGAAGAGAGAATTCAATTTCAAGGTTTGCCTGCGCGAATTTGTTGGCTCGGTTATGGACAAAGAGAAAAAGCAGGCCTCTTGTTTAATGATCTTGTGAAATCCGGAAAATTGAAAGCGCCCATCGTGATTGGAAGAGATCATTTGGACTGCGGCTCTGTGGCTTCTCCCAACCGAGAGACCGAAGCCATGCGAGATGGCTCAGATGCCATTGCGGATTGGCCGATTTTGAATGCCCTCGTTAATTCTGTAAACGGTGCTTCTTGGGTAAGCGTCCACCACGGAGGAGGAGTGGGAATCGGCTACTCGATCCACGCAGGAATGGTAATCGTTGCGGATGGAACAGACGACGCTCGCGAGCGGCTTTCGCGGGTTCTAAACTCTGATCCTGGAATGGGCATTGTTCGGCACGCCGATGCCGGATATGAGCGAGCTATAGAGATTGCTCGTGATGGGTTTTCTAAAAGAGGTGGAAGTGTCCCTATGTGCTAAGTTGATTTTTTGGGCCAATTGAGATACTTTGCACATGGAAAAAATGAAGCACAATCATGCGACCAAAATTCTGCTGTTTACGCTCTTTGTAACTCAACTCACTTTTGCCAAAACTCGACCCGCCTGGAGTGTGATTTTATATGCCGCCATCGACGAGTCAGATCTAGCGAGACACCAAGATCCAATTTTGAAAAGCCTAATTGAAAGTGAAACTCCTCAAGAAATTGAACTGCTCATCGAAAAAGATGACCTTGGTGAAGGTGCCTCACGAATCATTAAACAACACTCTCAACCTTTGGATATACAAACCCTAGTAGAGCCTAACTCAGCAGATCCTGCTCATCTAAAAGATTTTTTAACTTGGGCGATTGCTCACGCACAAGGCACAAGGAAAATGGTTATTATTTTAGCTCACTCATGGGGATGGAAAGGGATTATTCAGGATTTTTTCATACCCAATCAACCTAAAGTAAATACAATAATGCGCATCCAGGAATTTGCAAATACCTTTAGAGAAATAAATTTCGTTCCGGATATATTGTTTTTAGATACTTGCATCTTAGGAAATGTAGAGCCCATAGATCAGTTAAAAATAATTACACCTTATATCGTTGTTTCTCAACGTGAAACTCCTTATAGTGGCGTTCCATACGATACATTTTTTGAGGTTCTAAAGGACCAAACGCTATCCACTCAGGAAATACTCACAAGACTACCAGAGCTCTATGTAAAAGCTTATTCGTCAGAAAGCCCTGTGATTCCCTCCGAGGGGGACTACTCGGTAGTAACCATGGCTGCACTCGATCTAAATCTATGGGAAAAATTTAAAAATAATTTTAGATCGCTTATATACTCTTTGAAAAATGCAGGGTTTAAAGATTTTTTAACTCAATACCCCACGTGGCAAGAAAAATTTGCGGACGAAGACTCTAATGTAGATCTAGTGACTTTTTTAAGGGAAGTTTTAAAAATTTCAGAGGATAACGCTGTCCGCTTAAAGATAAATAAAATCTTAAACTCATTAGGATTTACTCCTAGGGATCCAGAGGATCCTGCTATTAATAGACTTTTGACTCTCCCTAAAAATAATTACTTTAAATTTAAAATTCCACTTTTATCCCTAAATGTCTCAAGAAAATTGAGAAAAACACTGATTAAGCAGTGGAGAGAACAAAACCAAGATATTGAGTTGCCACAAAATTTAGAATTTCACTTAAGAACTTTGAACAAAGAAACTTTTTTTACAGTAACAGGATTTACAGAGAAAACTTTAGAACTAAGACCTTG
>CAZBEI010000069.1:0-26978 GCA_964490895.1 uncultured Bdellovibrio sp.
TTTGGTCGGGGTGGCGAGATTCGAACTCACGACCTCTTCGTCCCGAACGAAGCGCGCTAGCCAGGCTGCGCTACACCCCGATCTATTTTAATGACTTTAATAACAGCTGGATCAAAATAAATCCACCTATTGCAAACAATAAAACCGCCACCAGTGGGTAATGTAAAACTTTCTGTTCAGAGTTGTATTGGAGCGCTATGCTTCCTGCCATAAAAAATCCAGTCACTAAGATCGTCAAACTCATACGGCGCCCATTGCGGTCCATTTGTTCTCTCAGAGCTGAGAGCTCAGGGGATCTGATTTCGATCGCGAAATCATTGGCTGTAAATTTGCGAAACATCCACTTGAGTTGCCGTGGCAATGTCTGCAAAAGTCCAGCCATATCTTTTGCAACCCAGAGTAAATCCTTGGACACTCTCTGTACGGAGTATTGATTTTTTGCAAGGTCTTTGATGAGGTCTTTCCCAAAATTTAATAAATCAAAACTGGGATCCAAAATCCGTCCCATCCCTTCCATGGTGACAATGGCCTTAAAGACAATCATCCAATCCCCTGGAATTTTAATTTGATAAGAAGTTGCAATTCGCGTTGCTTCGATCAAAATTTTTCCAACATTGATTCGATTCAAAGAAAGTCCCATGTAAGGCGAAAGGGCATTTCGCACTTCGCGATGAAAGCCGTCAATATCAATCGAAGCTTGAGCCAACCCCAACTCTGCATATTGATAACAAAGGTTTTCGTAATCTTCTGTCAAAATACAAGTGACCATGTTGACTAACTGGTCGCGTGCTTTTTCAGAAAGTCGTCCTACAATCCCAAAGTCTATAATCCCGAGCTTATTGCCAGGCAAAACGAACAAATTGCCTCCATGCAAATCTCCATGAAATAACCCATCCATTAAAACAGATTTAAAAAAAGCTCGGGTTCCAACTGCACAAATTTGTTTTCCATCGACCCCTGCCTTCTTCATCGCTGCTGCATCGTTGAGACGAATTCCTTCGAGTTTCTCTAAAGTTAAAATCCGCTCAGTGCTCAGCTCAGTATAAACCTTAGGGATTACTACTTCGGGTATGGAAGATAAGTTTTGAGACATTTTGACAATATTATTGGCTTCTACAAAAAAATTGAGCTCATAGGAGAGGGTCCTAAAAAATTCGTCTACGATGGTTTTAGGACTAAAGACTTTACTCTCAGGAATATATTTTTCTAAAAGCCCAGCTAAAAAAGCCAATAGCGAAATATCATTTTCAATGATGCGCTCCATGTCAGGTCGCTGAACTTTGATGACTACTTTTTCTCCCGAATGAAGTACGGCCACATGCACTTGCGCAATACTCGCTGCGGCCAAGGCTTCTTGTTCGACCCTTGCAAAAGCCTCATCGAGCTTTTTTCCGAGTTCTTTTTCGATGATTTCTTGGATCACTTCAAATTTGATAGGCAATACGTTGTCCTGAAGTTTGACGAATTCCTCAATAAAAGACTCTGGGAGGATATCAGAACGGGTGGACAAGAGTTGCCCCAGCTTTACAAAAGTAGGTCCCAGTTCTTCGAATGCTTTTCTGAGTCTCTCAGGTGTGCTGAGGTCAGACTGCGCTTCTGCAAAAGCCGCCAGGCGAGTGGGCAAATATTTCCCAAGGTTCATGCGATCAACGACATCCGAAAAGCCATACCTCGCAAAAACCCCGAGGATTTGCCTTAGCCTTTGGACGTTTTTGACAGCTTGGCCAATTTGAAGGCCTCTTTGAATCCAACGCATTTTATGTCTGCACCAAATACTAGAATCTCAATATTTTTAAAGGAGGTCAACGCGGTTAATTTTGCCTAGTACACTAAAACAAAGTCCACTATTCTTTCTTCAACGCTAACCCTTGCGACTTTCACTTTGACCTTGTCTCCAATGCGAAACATTCGTTTTTTTCTTTTTCCATAAAAAACCATCCGTTTTTCATCAAAAATATAAAAATCATCTTGGAGCGAATCTCGAGAGATCAAGCCCTCCGTAAATGGATCTTCAATTTGGGCAAATAAGCCTCTCTCAATCATTCCAGAAATCTTGGCCGAAAACTCATCCCCCAAGTGTTTCAGCAGGAGCCTCACTTGCTTGAGCTTCACCGCTTCTCTTTCTGCTTCGGCTGCGAGGCGCTCACGATAACTGCAGTGTTCGGCCACGGTTTTGATCTCTTTTTCGAGTTTCTTAAATTGTGGCTGTTTAGAGTGGAGAAACATTTTCAAAACCCGATGCACCACAAGGTCCGGATACCGCCGAATAGGGCTTGTAAAATGCGTGTAGGCTTGAGAGGCTAAGCCAAAATGCCCCAGATTTTTTTCTGAATAAACAGCTTGTTTCATAGACCTTAAAAGCGCACTGTTCAAAAGCTCTGAGGAGGGATGCTTTTCGATCGACTGTATAAACTTTGAGAGAGCTTGAGAGAGATTTTTTTTGGGGATAAAAAAATTAGCTCCACTTGTCTTTGCAAGTTCTTGAAATTTTTTCAGCGCCTGAAGTGATGGCTCTTCATGAATGCGATAGAGAAAAGGCCACTTTTTAGCAATCATCCACTCCGTTACTGCTTCGTTTGCTGCGATCATAAACTCTTCGATTAAACGATGGGAGTCGTATCGCAATTGTTTTTTAATGGATAGAGGCTCGCCGACCGCATCCACTAAAACATCTGCCTGAGAGAGATTAAAATCCAAACACCCACGGTTTTCTTTCTTTCTTTTTAAGATCTCATAGAGTTCGAAATGAGGAGCGAATTTCCATTGGCTGTTTTTTTTATTTTCATTCTGTTCTCTTTGCCATTCTTCTTGAATTTCATTATAAGTGGCCCGCCTTTGGCTTTTGATAACGGCTTCGAATATTTTAGTCTTTAATTTCTTTCCCTGCCGATCAAAGAAGAGTTGCGCCACCAGGGCAAGACGTGGGACATGAGGCTTGAGAGAACACAGGTTTTCGGAAAGTGCTTGAGGCAACATATGGAAGGCTTTTTCTGGAAAATAAACACTCGTTCCTCTCTCAAATGCAGACTGATTGAGCGCGCCTCCTTCTTTTACATAATGGCTGACATCTGCAATGGCAACCCAGAGCAAATACCCCTCTTGATTTTTTTCCACATAAACCGCATCATCAAAATCACGAGCGGTTTCACCATCAATTGTTATAAAAGGGATTTTCTGAAAATCGACTCTCCCGTCAAATTCAATTTCTTTGTATTTCTCTGCTTCGGCAGAGGCCTCCCTGGGATGGTGCTCCACTAAGCCAAATTCGCAGGCAATGACTTCGATGTCCGTCTGCGAAGAAAGCTCTGGTCCAAAAACTTTGAGAACACTCCCGCGGAGTAAAAAAGGAGGGCCTTTGGGGTACTGTAATTTTACCTTGACCCAATCTCCAGCCCGAATTTTTTGAGAATAATCGGAGATAAAAATTTCAATCAGTGTTTGCTTGCGCTCATAGACAACCCATCCCCCTTTGGAGTTTGGATTGGGATGAAATCTCCCCACAAGCTCTTGGTATTTGTGTTCTAAAACGTCTAACTCTAAAATTTTTTGATTTTTGCTTAATAGTACTCTGACGCGGTCGCCATGAAATAAAAAATCAGCATCGCGGGGTGGAATAAACTGATCTTCGATATCTTTGCTGTCAAATTTGAGAAAGGCAAAACCTTTTTTGTTTTTATCTACCGTGGCTCGAAGCTGCATTACGTAGCCACACTAGCTCAGATTTCATCATAAGAACAGAGGCTTTAATAAAGTGGACACTCTATGGGATGGCCAAGTACGGTTTCGCAGTGTTCGACTAGCAAATAAAGGGAATAATACCAATCCCAATTATAAGTTTTCATTTTGAAGGCTAAAATTCCAGACTGGCTGATCACTAGCGGAGTATGATCTCTGGTATAAACGGGTCTGATCCCTTGACTTCTGTAAAGGCCATCCGGAGTCTGCACGAAACCCTCCACAAAAGTTCCATCTATAATAGGCGGATAGCTTGGAGCAACTAAGTAGTATTTTTTATAGTCATCCCAATACCGATCATAAGAGGAGTAAAAATAAACCCCAAAGAAAAATTGATTGTCTTGATAATGTTTCGAAGAAACTTGTTTTCCTTTATAATTAAAATCAAATGAAAATGAAAAATCATAAGACCCGTAATAAGATCCATAGGGATTATATTCGTAATAAACAGTCTGAGTCGGAATAAAACTATTAGAACTTTGTCCGCCCCAAAATCCAAAATAAACATGATCACCGGGTGTAACCAAAGTGTTGGTCTGAAAATAAGTAGACTGACCCGCATAAGAATACTGAGAAGAACTCACATTTTGACTAGGTTGGATATTCCAACGACAAACTTGAGTTCCAAAAGCCGAATATCCACCGGCAATGCTACAACCCATCTCATAACTTGAAGCTGAAAGACACTGTCCTCTGTATCGATAAGCGCCACTTCCACAGGGATTGCTAGGGGGAACAGGTACTGGAGCTGGGCCAGGGGCCGGAGCTGGAGTCGCTTGAACTGCAGGGGGAGGTGTTTTCCCGCAGTTGTTGAGAAGCGTTCCCAAAGCTAAAACTGCTGCAACCAAACTCAATCGTGCCAAAAACCGAATACTTAATTTTTTTAATTCCATAATAGGCCTCCTCTAAAGGCACAAACCTCATATACAGTTTTCGTGCCAAAGGGTGCAAAAAAAAGCATTTTAAAATTGTCTTAAAAATTAAATAGTTAAATATTATATATTTAATATGGTGCCAAAACGAACCGGCCAAGAACTAGTCAACTGACTCTCGTATTGTATGATAAACGCTTTGGGCCATTTGTTTCCAGTCAAAACATTCCAAAGCCCTTTCTCGTGCAAATTTTCCTTTTTCTTTCAGAAGAGAGGGTTGGCCTAAAATTTCTATCAGGAGGGCTGCAATTTCCGCTGCCTCAAGTGGATCCACCAGCCAGCCCGATTGTCTGTCTTCTATGGCATCACTCACACCTCCACTTCGGCCGCCCAACGAAGGCACCCCGCACGCTGCAGCCTCTAAAAATACAATCCCAAACCCCTCCACATCGGGCGGCTCTTTGTGCTCCCGGGAGAGCATCACATAGAGATCCGCCAAATTATAATAGTCCCTCAATCGTTCAAAAGGAATTTCGCCCACCATCTTAACGTAATCTTGCAGCTGATTTTCGATAATCAAGCCGTTCAATCTCTGTGTATCTTTTCCTGTTCCACACACAAGATAAATCAGGTTTGGAATTTTTTTGACAACTTCCTTCAGGGATAAAATGGCCTGATCAATCCCCTTATAAGGATCTAGGCGGGTGATGGTCAATAAAACAGTTTTTCCCTCCAGGCCATAAATACGGACCAAATCCTCTGCCCTTGGTGCAGGATAGAACCTTGAGGGATCCACACCGGGATAGGCAAAAACAACCTGATTGGGACTTACGTTGCAATGTTCGACCAATAGATTCTTTGTAAAATGGCTGATTGCAAAAATTTTACTTGCTTTTTTAAACACGGAGTATTTGAGAGGAGAGAAGGTTTTTCGTATCTTTTTTTTGAAATTATACTCTGACTCTAAAAGCTCCACTCCATACCCAAAGACAAAATATGGTACGCCTCTCCGTGAAGAGCTCAATAGACTCGATATCCCATCCGGAATCCAAAGTAGGTTTAAAACCGCATCAGGCTTCCATGCCACTCTTTCTTTTCTCAAACAAAATGCCATTTGGAGTACAGCAAGTGGAATCTGGTGAGAGACCGAGATCCGTTTTGTTTCGATCGGGGTATTTTGGTCGAAAATCTCAGACCCTTTTTGCTTTGGAGCTAAAAGCTTGATCTCACAGCCCGGAATCTCACCCATTTCTCTCAAAAGTTCGAAACTCAGTGTCGCAATTCCACCCAGTCTTGGGCGGTAGTCAAAAGCGGTTGCTAAAATACGCATTTCTTTAATTTAACTCAGGCTACTGTTTAATTCGCGCAAGAAATGAACACCGCTATGCGTTACCTCTTTCATTAATGCCGCCACTCCTTTATTATTTTAATAAGGGAAAAAATAATGCGGCTTCTCAAAAAATGGGAACTTGAATCAAAACAAGCTCTCACAATTGGAATTGGAATTTTCTTGTTCTTAGTGGCACTCATCCCACCCGTCAATATTTCTGTAGACGGGAACTCCATGTTTTGGGTGGCTGTCTCTCTTGTCACCCAGCACAACTTCGAAAGCTCTTCGGTCTTAGGAATGCTTGGCACGGATGGAAAATATTATTCGATTTGGTATCCACTGCTGTCCATTTTAGAAGTCCCTTTCGTTTGGTTTGGTTTTTGGGTTTCGAAATTACTCCACGCCGAACCTTATAAAATTTCGATTGCAGCGGCCTTTTGTTTTCTTTTGCCCGCTTTTTTTGTTTCGGCCACAAGCTCAGTCGTCTTTCTAATCTCTAAAAAAATGCAATTTGGGTTCAAAAATTCGTTTTTATTAGCCCTGGGGATGATCTTAGGGACGTTTACTTTGGTCTACTCAAGGTCTTTATTTGCAGATAGCTTATTGACCTTTCTGATGGTGAGCGCAGTCTATTTTACACAATTCTCGACCTCTCCAAAATCACTGTGGACAGCAAGTTTTTTCTCTGGACTTTCAGTATTGGCAAAACCCACAGGGATTTTTCTAGGCCCACTCTTAAGTCTTTATCTTTGGATAGAAATGGGGAGAGAAACGGGGAGAGAAAAAAAAGGCTCCGGATTTCGAATGCTCATCCCCTCTCTCGGAACACTTTGTGGAACCCTTATTTATTTTTATTACAATGACATGAGGTTTGGGGGTTACTTGAATTTTGGAAGCCGGCCTTCGCTCAGTTTGAGTCATTTTCCAATTGGCCTCATGGCCTATTTGTTTAGCCCTGGCTACAGTCTATTTTGGTTTAATCCTGTGACTCTGCTTGCTTTAGTGGGGGGGTACACTTTATTTAAAAAAACCCCTCAAAAAAGCAGTTTATTTTTATGGATCCCTCTTTTTTACCTAGCGCTTTATTCGTGCTGGCCTGCCATTGGTTGGGAGTGGGGACCCAGACACTTGCTCCTGACCCTCCCTTTTTTGTTTATTCTGATAGGAGGAGCATTAGAAACTCCATTCAAAAAATATTTTATTCCCCTTGTTTGCCTTGGATTTTTGATTCAAAGTCCAAACCTTGTTTCATTTTATGAAAGGTATTATTTTGAACTCGAGGGAAGAGAGTTCTCCATTTGGTCTCCCACTCAAACCCCACTCCTCCAAGTCTGGGGAAGTGCCTTTCGGCAAGTCAGTGATGCAAATAGCACAGATGTTAAAAGCTTAGTCCAGCAATCTCCCCAACGCTCCACCGCAGGCCGATCTTTTCAAGAATCTTTGAGTTTAAAACTCGTTGCTCTTTGGTGGTGGATTTTGCCAGGGCTTGGAATTTCTAGAATTTTTGGATTTATTGTTTTTTTGAGTTTGATCGGCTTGTCTTTTTTTATCTTACGTAAAATCTACACCCAAGGACTCAAGCATGAGACTCGCCGTTCTTAGCCCTACTTTTCCGCCAGATCGCTGTGGAATTGGGGATTACAGCTCTCGAATTGTAGAGGAGTTTTTAAATTTAAACCACTTTGTGGGAGTTTTTACAAACCAACAAAGTCCGTTGTTTATTCACCCTCGTCTCTCTTATTATCCACTCTCTCAAAGTTGGAGAAATTTAAAAGACTTTAGACCGGACCGCCTGATGATTCAATACATCCCCTACCTCTATTCGAAAAAATGGGGAATTCATTTTTTTTTACCTCTTTGGGTTTTATGTTTAAGATTTTTTATCAGAAAACCCATTTTGCTCATTGTGCATGAACTCCACTATCCAATTCAATTTAACCCGAAGGGGCTCCTTATTGGAATTCCACAATTTCTTCAATTTATCTTCATAGCTTTACTTTCTTCAAAAATAAGTTTCACATTCGAGGCTCCTTATAAAATCTATTCAAAGTTATTTTTTTGGAAAAAGGTCTTTTTGATCCCAGTGGGTGCTAACATCAAGAGAGTGGCCTTTGATTCTCTGATTCCATTGGACGAAAAAATTTCTCGAGATACAACCGTATTACTTCATTTTGGAGGTTCTCATCCCACAAACCTTTTTCATTATGAGTTTGCTGCACTGGGGGCTATTTTGCAAAAATTCAAAAACGTAAACCTCTTTTATGCGGGTCTCACACAAAATAAAATAGACACTCTTTTAGAGTTCTATCACTTTACTCACCTGCGGGAGAGAATCACTGCACTTGGTTTTTTGTCGGAGCAAGAGGTCTCAGCCTGGATCACAAGAAGCAACCTCATTTTAGCTCCTTTTTTAGATGGAATTTCTACCCGTCGCACCAGCGCCATGGCTGCTTTAGAGCATGAAAAACCCCTGCTCACAACGCGATCTTGGTCCACCAATACCGAAATTCCGTGGGAGGATTTTTGCTACATCACTCCCATAGAACCCTCACGAAAATTTAATGAAATGGCCATCTCGATCTTAGAACATCCCAAGGAGGCAGAGCAAATGGGGCACAAAGCGAAGCTTTATTACGACAAAAATTTTTCATATCCAGTCATCACACATAAACTTCTACAGGCACTCCATTAACTTATGTGTGGAATAGCAGGGATTGTCTTAAAAGAATCTCAAAAAGTTGAGCCTGCTCTACTAGAAAAAATGGCGATGGCCCAGGCACACCGAGGCCCGGATTCCCAAGACACCTATGCTTATCAAAACTTTGGGCTGGCCTTTCGAAGGCTAAAAATCATTGACTTATCGGATCTTGCAAATCAACCCCTTTTTAATGAAGACAGACAAGTCGCTGTTGTTTTTAATGGTGAAATTTATAATTTTCGAGAGCTCAGAGAAAATTTGATACAAAATGGGCATCACTTTAAATCTCAATCAGATACAGAAGTCTTAGTGCATGGGTATGAACAGTGGGGCGAAGCGCTCTTTGAAAAACTTAACGGCATGTTTGCTTTTACAATCTTAGACACACGAGAAAAGCTTCCACTGCTCTACATTGTGAGAGATCGATTTGGGATAAAGCCCCTTTTCTATTCTTTTAAGGAAACAAAATTGGCTTTTGCCTCTGAGCTTAAGCCTCTTTTCCATGTCGATTGGATTGAAAAGAGGGTGGACCCTCAAACTTTATTTTATTATTTACAATTTAGCCATGTCCCCAATCCCCTTTCGATCTTAAAAGATGTCCATCAACTAAAACCCGGAAGATTTTTGAAATTCCAAAAAGGAAACTTAGAAGAAAAGCCTTATTTCAAATGGGATCTGAAAAATAAACTCAGCCTCACCGATGAAGAAGCTCTCACAGAATGCGAAGGTATTTTGAAAAAAGTGGTCACTCGCCAAATCATAAGCGATGTGCCTGTGGGGTGTTTTTTGAGTGGCGGAATTGATTCGAGTTTGCTTGCCATGGCCTATGCTGAACTCCAAGAAACCCAAGGAAAGCCCATTAAAACTTTTACTATTTCTTATCGAGAAAAAGAATTTGACGAAGGAGTTTTTGCAAAAGAAATTGCCAAAGCTTTTCGCACAGATCATTATGAACTTAAGATTGAACCTAAAGATCTGTTTGAGTTCATTCCAAAAATCCCAGAATATTTTGACCAACCTTTAGCAGACACCACAGTGCTTCCGACTCTCACTTTGGCTCAGTTTGCAAAAGACAAAGTCACGGTGGCGCTTTCAGGAGATGGAGGAGATGAGCTTTTTTGGGGGTACCCCCACCAAAGGGCTCTGCTGATGTTAAATGCCATGACGCGACTTCCTTATCCACTCAGAAAAGGAATTTTTAGTTCACTGCAAATGGCGCTCCGGCCTTTTCATCATAAGCTCACTCACCAAATGATTAAACTTTTAGATATTTTACAATTCGAAAATACGGGGCAATTTTATCAAAACTTTATAGGGATGCTGGGACCTCTCCAAATGCCCAGACTGGCTTCTCTCTTGGCAGCGCCAGTCGACCCCACCACTGCCTTTTTTAATGAACACCTCGAGCGATTGTCCTCCTTAGATTTGAAAGAAAAAATTACACAGATTTTTATCGAAACATTTTTAGTAGACACGGTACTGGCTAAAACAGATCGCGCAGGGATGGCCGTTGGGCTCGAAGCCAGAGTTCCTTTTTTAGATAACGAAATGGCTGAGTTTGCTCTACGGTTGCCTTTTCCGATGAAGTTAAGAGGCGGCACTTCGAAATATTTATTGCGAAAACTTTTAGAAAAAAAGCTAAAAACACGAGGATTGTCTGCACACTTAAGTTCTCGAAAAAAACAAGGATTTAGCATTCCCATGAGAGATTGGCTGAGAGGAGAACTTAAGTTTTTGCTCAATGACTACTTGTCACCCACCAGGCTCAGCAAAGAGGGGGTATTTCAGCCTCAAAATGTCGGAGCTCTTGTCAAAGAGCACACTGACTCTAAAGCCAACCATTCGCATTTGCTTTGGTCGCTCCTCACATTTCAGATGTGGAAAGAATATTTTAGAATTTAGTTTTTGCGGGCGAGAGGACTTGAACCTCCACGACCTTGCGACCGCCGGACCCTGAATCCGGTGCGTCTGCCAATTCCGCCACGCCCGCTCACCTACTTTTGTATCACAATTGGAGCGGGTCTTCACCTCGGATTTAAATTGGAGGTGAGCGTTTAGCCCACCCCCATAAAGATCGGCTGGTTAACACCTCTTCCAATAGATTCGATAAATAATTCCGGCTTTAAGATCAATAGAGTCCACGGTAGAAATCGTGTCTTGCATCGAAGAATTGGTCTTTGTGAACATACTCGTATTGGTTCGTAAAATCACATCTGCACCACATCGCGACCAAACTACAGCAGTAGCACCAAGAACATTGGTCAGTGTGTAGCTATCACTGAGTGGTCCTCTAAAAGTATTGGCATAGGATGGACCACGCGAGCCTGCAAAGAAATAGTCCGCTCTAAATGTAGACGAGGCTCCTCCCCCGGGCAAGTTATTGAATCCACGATAGTCAATTTCAAAAATTGAAAAACTGTATCCTTGTGGAACATGGACCGGAATGGCCACATTACAGTTTTTATACTCAGACGTTCTCCCTACACTTCGGCCTGATTGAACCTGATAGTCATTAAACAAAACACTCAGAGCCTTCTGATCTGGACTCAATGCAACTGCCACCGTGCCGATCTGGCAACCAGAGCCATTGTATGCTGGAACTCCCAGCCTAATGTCATCTGCAATAGCAGCGCTTGCCATGAATAATAATAGAGACGTTATATACTTTTTCATTACGATTCCCCCTTTTTTGCTGAATGGGAAATTCCATTCAGAACCACCGTGGAACTCTTTAGCAAGAGCAATGCCTATTTATAAAAAGACGGATTTTCTAATCATTGCAAAATGTTAGACAAATAAATCTAATTTCAATTCACCATTCAAAAGGAAACTGGAGTCATTTTGGCCTCTTTTTTTACTGTTTAAGAGCTGCTCAGTTGTCTCATTCTTTTTCGAGTTTTTTAACATAACACATTGACATTAAAGGATTTTATTTGGTCCCAAACTTGCTTTGTCTCCATTTCAGGAGGCCTATGAGATATGGAAAGGCTAAAATTTTTATTTGGGTTCGTCATTTTGACTTTAATTCCACTGCAAGCACATGCGTTTGGGCACAAAAAAAAGCGCCACAGAACAGTACAACAATGCGTTACTGTTGCACCTCCACCTCTGCCCACTCAAGACGTGGTTGCTTCTAAAATTATTTTTGGGGCAATCGACATCCAGGGTGAAGGCTGCTCTGCTGCTACGACCTCAGCTCCAGATGACTCTGCCGTCAGTGTGCTCTTTGATCAGTTTTCAGTCACCGTTCGAGGTTCTTCGAGAAAATCCTCTGACCTCAAACGTTGCCAAATCACAGTCCCAATACAAGTTCCAGAAGGACTTAGTGTTTCCATCTTAACTTCAGATTACCGTGGATTTTTTAACATTCCAGCCAATAGCCAAGTAGAGCTTCGTTCGAGTTACTCGATCCAAGACGCTCTCGGAGTTCAAAACGGATCAAGTCTCGATAAAGTAGTTTCGGGCCCCTTCTCTGATGCCTATATCTTTAGCATCCCAGAACAACCTGTCCCTTCTCGCTGTGGTGGAAATATGACTTTGAGGTTAGACACTAGTCTCTCCCTACAATCTAGAAAAGACGAAGCCTTTGCGTCTTTGGATTCGATCGACGCGGCCTCTCACCATGATGATCCTGCTCAGGTTTTTCATCTTGAGATAAGGCCCTGTGATCATGCGTCTGATCCCATCCCAAAAGTCGTTTGCACTACGGTGCGAAGGTAGCTTTAATCCAAGCACCCCAGTTTTTGACTTTCTCTTTGTAAAACAATGAAGGTGTAAATTTCGTAAAGCGTTCCTTAAATTCGTCTTGCGAAACTGGAAGCCACACAGAAAGAGCCTTAAACCCTTGGTCATAAAGCTGACGTGACGGATCTTCGTAGCGCGTGCCGAGCACTGTTTTTAAAACCACTTGGTCTAAGTCTTTTTGAATTTTTGCAATCCACATTTGGAGGACTTCTTGTGCCTGAGTTTTTTTTTCTGTCACTTCCTCTTCGGCACGAATATTGAGATCGAGCAAGGTCAGAAAAGCTCCGAGTTCTTGAGATATCCCCTGAAACCTGGGAGTTTGTTGCATCACAAACTTTAAGTCTCTTTTACGTTCTTGATCTTCATTTATATAATTTAGCACAGCAACACTAAATTCGTCCAAGTCATCAAAAAGTCCACGATCAAAACCAGGGACTTCTGGATCATAAATCCCGTGTGAGAGTAGGCTATTAGAAATCAGACTCATCGTGAGATACTCAATGCCATTGTTTGAATATTTCCACTGTGAGCCTGTTTCTTTGAGCGAGTTATATAAAAGTTCTGGAATTTTTCGGGCTAAAAAATAAGGTTCATAATCCCAACCCCACAAACCCCAAATAGAATGTTTTGGAGGATGTCTACTGAGCCATTTTTTTTGATCCACCAAAGCTCGGTTGAGCCAACCTAAAATCTGATCATAGGGCAAACCCACAAAACTTTGGACCTCAGCAGATCCAACCGTATAACTCACAATATCAGAAAGTTCTGTGTCCACCTCTAGCATCTGCATCAGACAGGCATCCGAGGCGTAAATATCCAAGGGGTGTTCTGGGGTAAAAAACTTTCCTAAGACTTTTCTCAAAGATGGAATGTCCAAATATGTTTTCTCGAGACTGTTAAAAGCCAGTCCTCCTACACGAAAATCTAGCCCTCCTTCGTCTTTGAATTTTTTACGTTTATGGTAAAAGGGACTATTTTTGAGTAGCTCAAAAGGCTTTGAATCTTTTATCCTTTCATTGATCGCCAAAAATTTTTCTTTGAACTCTGCAATCTTTTTTGCTTTAGAGAGATCAAAACGTTTTGTCTTTAAAAAATTCCTCAAAAAAGATTCTTTTACCTCTTTAGACGTAGGGTCAAAAAACCTCCCCTCCAAAATAGGACCTGTTATTTGAGCAGGAGCCCACCCTTGTCCATGGCCCCAGACCACAACCATATAATGTTTTGAAGGATAATTTTTGATCCCCCAACCTAAAAAGCTTTCTAACTTTTGAGCCTCGGAGTCATTGCTGGGTGGGATTTTGAGTGCCACAGGAGAAAAAATTTTACTCACGCTCCAGTTTTTTTGAAAATCCTCGAGTGTAGGTTCTGAGGGAGGATTTGGGTTTTGGACAATTTGGTATCTTCTGATCCCATCGTTTTCTAAGGTTTCTAGGCTGACCAAAACGTCAATATTTTCTGTCGAGCCCAGACTTAGCTTTTTCCCAGTCTTGGGGTGCCCCACTTCCATCTCGTAGAGATCTGCGTAGGCATAAGGCGTGAGATTATTGGCCGCAGCCATGTAGATAAGGATGGTCCAGTCTTTAGCATTTCCAGTCCATGGAAATGCTGTCAAAAATAAAATCAGAGAGAGTTTGAACCAACAAACTCTCGGCATTTTTTAGAGCTCTCCGCGCGATCGCTTGATGAGAGTCTCAACCACAGTGGCCAAAGGTTTTGCTGAGGACGCATCTCTGGCCTCATTTAATGCAGCCGTAGTCCACTTGGCATCGAGAGGCGCATGGCCATCCCACTTAAGACCTGCTTCTGCAGTCCTAATTTCAACATCTTTCGCAGGTGTCCATAAAAAATCGGGGTGGGCATTGTTGTACCATTCGCCACCAATGATCTCGCCTTTTTTATTGATCTCAAGATCATAGACATACTGAACGGTCTTTCGTCCATCTTGCTCAACTCCATCTTGTGCTAAATGCTGGGGCTGGACTTCGACAACGTAGGTGACATCCATCATTACACCTACAAGCTTGTCCACTTCTTTGCCTGCTTCTCGGTTACGAACAGCACGTGGTCCAGTGGATCCACCGAACTTGTCTTTACTCGCAAATGCTGCGTAGGGAACAGTTGCGTCTTTTAGAGATTTTGTCTGTTTCCCAGTAGCAGGATTAAAGTAAGAATAAGAATAGCTCTCCACAGGTTGGTTCCAAACTTCGTAGTCAAATGTCGCGTCCATGACAAAGCTTCGATGGGCTACTCCGATTTGGTTTACAGCTGCCATATGCCAAGTGCTGGGAAAGATATCAAAACAACCCAGATCTAAAATCCTCCCAGTTTTTGGATCTTTTTTAATGTCACTGTCTTTTGCATTGCACCGTCTCCCTACAAATTTTGTTGAAAAATTAGACCGAGCATACAGTAAAGACGCCAACGCCTTGATGTCTGCTGGATAAAGAGTAATATCTTTTGTCTTCCCACTGGGGAGTTTCACTGTGACACCTGTCACTGGTTTTAAGGGCCGTTTCAGCATATAGGCTGCTGGAGCCCACCCATGACAAATACCCATCCAAGTTTCTACCTGTCCTTCGCTATTTTGGCTCCCTTCTGTCTCTTTCCACATCATTTCTGTGAGAGCTCCTTTTTTGCCCTCTACAACTGTGCCTGTGATGAGATCGTATTTTTCTGATGGTGAAAGGTCGTCTATAGATATAACTTTTGAGCCTTCTGGTACTACTCCACCCAAAACTTGAGAGAGGGTATAGTTAGCTACCAAATTTTTGTAAAAGGTCCAAGGAGAGAATCGCTGATCAAAGCCAGATGTGACATAACGAGCGCCTAATATTCCACGGTAAATCGCCCAATAATCGTCTGACCAGGGGACGTTGACTTCTTTGTCTTTCTTAGCAAGTTCGTCCAAACTAGCCGCTGTGAGTTTACTTCTTTCCATATCTTCGAGCTTGTTAAGATAGGTACCTGTATTATCCACTAAATTTTTTGCGTCATTTTTTGAATCCTGAGCCGCTTTTCCCTCAGGATCATCAAGGCCTGGAAATCGATTAAAATCTTTAGTCAATTTAACTTTTAGGTCATCTTTCTTAGACCGAAAATCATGATAAACTTGGCCTGCTTTGTCTTTAAATTTAGTTTCAAGAATTTGTACATTTTCGTTAGTTTTGCTGAGCCAACTCTTGGGGGCCTGATCCATCTGTTTCTTAAACTCTTGTAGATCATCCCATTTTTTCTGGTCTTCTAATTTTTTTATTTGGGCAGCCCTACGGTCATCGCGGTCATCACCAAAAGCAAGGATTGGAATAAAACTCATCACCAATAATAGAACCACATAAAATCGATTTATCATGAATAGACCCTCCGATACAATGCTGCGTATCACCCCATATAATGCATAGCAATATATTTTATAAAACTGGGTCTATACTTGATTATTTAAACTCGGATTTTATATCTTGAGGTGCTTGAGAGTCAGTAGTGAGGAATAACAGCAAGAATAGTAATTTGCCCGGATTCAGGTCCATAGCACCATAGTACCCGATGAGCTTGTGGTGTATTGTTTTGAATATAAGAGCTAAAAACTTTAACTCCATAGGCGGTGTCCAGATTTCTCATCGGATGGGAGTTTAGTCCTGGGTGATTCGGATTTTCAGATAGATTTCGCAATGCTTTTTTAACTTGTTTGATTAACCCTTGTCGTGATCGGCTGCTTTGGATTTCTTTGATTTGAGATTCAGCACTCTCTAGGAATAAAAGTTCAAAGCTTCTCGTTGTCATTATCTAGCCATTTTTTAGGAATCTTTTTAACTCGCCCAGCCTTGAAATCTTCGATAGAATTTTTTAGCATTTGAATGAGTTTGGCGTCTTCCAAAGAAACAACTTGTTGAGGGATGAGCCTGATCGTTCCATCTTGCTCACGCTCCCAAACAAACGAATCGGCCCCTTTGCTGAGTTCTTTTGGAAGTGTAATCCGATTTCGGCTATCCACATCGAGCAGATTTTTTTCCTTTTTTACTGCGCTTCTCATCATGTAATTTTACCCATTTGTAACATATATGTCAATTATCTAAATGGGCTGAATGGGGCAACGGATGGTGTGCAAAAGAAAAACCCTAATAATCCAAATAGTTACTAGGACTTAAGCTGCTTTTTTATGTTTTTCGAATTCTTTTTCGCGGCCTTTTAGAAGTTCCTTAAAGTCTATTTTATCCTCTCCTGGCCTTCCAAATTGAATGACATTTCTATCATTAAAGTTAGATCGCCCGACAGTCAATGGATCCGGTGCAAGCGTGATATCCTTATTTTTGTCAGGATAACCTAGGCTATTGAGAACAAATCGAATAACATTGATTCGCGCTCTTTTTTTGTCATCTGATTTGATGACATTCCATGAAGCATCGGCAGTATCGGTATGGAAAAACATCTCTTCTTTTGCTTTTGTGTAATCTTCCCACTTGTCGAGCGAAGACACATCGATGGGGCTTAATTTCCACTGCTTGAGGGGGTCTTTTTGACGCTCAAGAAATCTCTTTTTTTGCATTTCGCGCGAAACTGAGAACCAAAACTTAAAAAGACGAATGCCACTATTGACAAGCATTCTTTCGAAAACAGGAGTTTGTCTCAAAAACTCGCGGTGTTCCTCTGGAGTACAAAACCCCATGACCACTTCGACTCCTGCGCGGTTATACCAAGACCGATCAAACAAAACAATTTCGCCAGCCGTGGGCAGGTGATTGATGTAGCGCTGAAAATACCACTGACCTCTCTCTCGATCTGAGGGTTTCTCAAGAGCCACCACTTTTGCACCTCTAGGGTTCAGGTGTTCCATAAAACGCTTGATGGTGCCTCCCTTGCCAGCAGCATCTCGTCCCTCGAAAATCAGAACAATTTTTTGTCCTGTGTCTCTCACCCATTTTTGCATTTTTAGCAGTTCGATCTGGAGGCCTTCTTTGAGTGAATTATATTCACTTTCTTTCATCTTAGGGGGCTGTGGGAGCTTATAAAAATTAAGCTCGTCTTTAGCTACGGATTTCAGATTAATGTCTTTATTGGGTTTAAACTCAAATAGACTCAGTTCTTTTTTGCTCATGGGTAAGGCACTCCTTAGGCTTCTTATCGACAAAATGACAGGTTTCTTTAAAGACGCCCTAAGGGATAACGACGCGATGAGTCTTCAGGAAAAGTTTTTGGACTACATTCACGAGCTTTATTTCGTGGCCAAAGAGATGAAGTTCCGCAAACCCACCTTTTTCAAGATCCAACATTGATCCCACACTTCGACTGAGAAAAAGAGGGATCAGGTCTCCATGAGAGGAGGCCACAACCAAGGGAGGAGCTTTCTCTATCCACCACTTTGTAAACCTGAGAACCTTCTCTTCCAAATTCCCCCCTTCCCACAGCCAAGCTTGATTTTGAATCGCCAAACCATAGCTTTTTGCAAGGGGCTCTAAGGTCTCCACACAGCGTTTAGAAGGGCTAGAGACAAAGAGGGGTTTTAAATCTTTGAAATGAAAATCCTCAAAATATTTGCAGAGAAGTTTTGCTTGTTTTTTACCTTTTTTGCTTAAGCCATTATTTTTTTCTCTCCCCAAAGAGGTATCACGATGAGCATGTCGCACTAGGACTAATATTTTTTCTGGGTATACAATTACTTTTTTCATGTTAGATTCTATATCATAACCAAAAGGGGGAAATATGAACACACCAGAAAATCAAAAATGTTGTTGCCCTTGTCATAAGATGACAGGGATCTTTATCGCTGCATTTGGCTTAACTTTCTTACTCAAAAACTTAAATGTAATAGACGAGCACATGGCCAATATCATTTGGCCAGCTCTCATTATTCTAGGTGGATTGAAATCCATGTGTAAAAACATGTGCAAATGCTGCAGCGGAGAGACTTGCAAAAAGTAACCATTCACAGCTGAAAGGGAACTAAGGCCCCTTTCAGCTTTTTAAAACTAAATGCAAACAGCATTTATATCATTAAGGAGCTTTATGAAACACGTATGGATAATATTTTCTCTATTTTTGAGCTTTGACTGCTTTGCTCAAACTGGATTTGAGGCCGGCTCGGAATATAAAATAACAACCCTTTATGGAGACCTAGAGCTCTCCTGTAGAGATGGCTCACAAAGCGCAAATGTCTGGCACCGCTGTGTAGCTAATCTCATCGATCCTAACTATGAGTCCCCCTTTGTCACTGATTTTGACATAGACGCTGACCATGTGGCGCTTGCTTCGAAAGATGAAGAGGGAAAGATCCATAAAAATGACGAAAAATTTTATCCTGCCACACGAAAAAGCAAATCTTTTAATCTTTTGATATCGGGCCTTTTTCAGAAGGCTTTGTTGAGGTACGGAGTAAACGAAATTCATTATGCTTTGACAAAAGATGGCCATTCTGTACGAGAGGGAGATTTTTCTGCCACTGTAAAAAAAGAGCCCGCACTACAATGTCGGTATGGCTTTTATTATTCCTTCAATATGGCAGACTGCAAGTCTCCAGAGCGGTTTTGCTGGAACTACTTTAGAGAACACCATTATTGCCAATAACGCAAAACATCATTACTATCTATGAAGCCTCTTGAGCGATAGACTTAGTTGGGTTTACTGTCCTCCAAATGTTCGTTCACATCCCTATTGTCTTTTTACTTAGCTGGTATTTTTCTTAAGTTTTTTTAAAATAATCCGATAAGTTCTTGAAAAGGTGTAAATCTCTGTATGCCTTATTTAAGTTCTGACGAAGTCTACAAACGATATTTAAAAGACGCCAGAAATTCGAGCCATTTTGTTTGGTTCACAGCGAATCTTACTTTTTACGAAACCTCACAAGATCACTGGATTTTTGCTTTTACTGAGCAAAGTGACATCACTCTCATTGCGCTTGAGCCTCTCATCCCAGGATCACCCACACATTACTCCTCAAACGAAGAGGCCGCCTTTGACCGTGCATGGAGTGAGTTTTGCAAAGTGGTTGCACCCAAGATCACCGCGTTTGTCGCCGTCTATGCCCCATTCAAAGATCTATTGATGAAGAAAAACTTTCAGTGTCTCAATATTGGCCAAGAACCTTGGGTTGAACTCTCAAACGCAATCCCGACAGGCAATGTAGCCAAAGGCGTGCGTGCAGCCAGAAATCAAGCACTCCATGCAGGTGTCACCGTCGAAGAATGGCACGGAAAATCCATTTTAGAAGATCCTGAAAAGAAAAAAACAGTGGCTTCGCTTTTTAAAAATTGGAAAAGCAAACACCTCGTCCAACTCGGAGGGTTTCTGAATGCCACAGATCCGCTCTCTCATGCTTGCGATCGCCGTTATTTTGTTGCAAAATCAAAGAAAAATGAGGTCGAAGGCTACCTGATTGCAACTCCAGTTGCTGGGATTGGGAGTTACTTTCTAGAAGACCTTGTTCTCAGTGCAAAAGCAACACGTGGCGTGGGTGAACTCTTGACGTGGGAAGTTCTCCAGCAACTCAGCCTGTCAAATCCTTCTGGGCTTGCTAGCCTTGGAGTTGTCTCCGTGACTTGCATTGACGAAACAAGCTGCCAGGGATTGCCTCCTAAAATTGCATTTCTAGCCGTTCGATTGCCGCAGTTTTTGAAAAAAATTTATAATTTTAATGGATTAGAGACTTTTCGAAAGCGTTTTAAGCCACGGTTTTGGGAAGGTGTTTACTTAGTCCTCAAAAACGAATCTCAAGGAAAGTGTAGTGACACGCAGGCTTGGCTAAAAACCTGGCTTGCTCTTGGCCTTGCCTTTCGACCTCGTTTTGCACTTACCTTTACGTGGCTTAAAACAAAAATTTTGAATGCCTTTAGAAAACATCCTCTTTCTTGGGGTGTAGCAAGCCTTTCTTTTACCCTATTTGCGATCGTCAATCGCTTTGGAGATATACAAAACCAAGGACTCCACAGTTTTGGTTTTTCGGCAGACGCGACTCTTTCTCAATGGTTTTATCGAACAATCACAAGTGATTATATTTATTTTGATGCAAATCATTTTTGGATGTGGGGAGGCCTTTTAATTTTTGTTCTGAGGTGGGCTGAGAACACCCAGCGTCTTTCATTTTTAATTCCATTTTATTTTTTGGTTTCATTTTTTGATGATTTTTTGAACTACTATCTCATTCTCTATCCCTTCAAATTTCTAGAGCCTTCCCTTTACTCTCGCTTGATTCACTACAAAGACATTGGCGGATCTTTGGCTCTTGTCACTTTGCTAGGATTGCAGCTCTGTCAGTTTCGAAAAAATCGTGAAATTGCCTTTACTGTGCTCATGTTAGGTCTTGTGTTTGGATTTGTTTTTAAATCCCTCAAATTCCAAATCTTAGTCCTCAACTTAAATCATTTCTTATTTTTAAGTCTGGGATTTATCTCAGGAAAACTCAAATTCGAATGGGAACGCAGAAGAAATGAACGCGCCTCAAAACAAAAACCCCCACAAGCCCCAATCTTGCCTCAATTGGACACCCAAAAACGCGCGGCATAGTATTTCACAAATCAAACATCGTACCAAAATAAAGAATATTGAGATGCGTATTTTTATACAAATAATACTTAAGCCTGGTGTCAGGCCCAAAATAAGCCCCTAAAACAAACCTCACAGTAACTTGGTGACGTGCTTCGACGTGATTGCCATAATAAGCCCCTACTTGAAGGTGCTTTGAAATTTCGATCACATCTCTACCCCACTCTTCCACCCCAACCGCCAAATAAGGAGTAAGAGCTTTCACACCCTGAGAATGTCCCCATGGGAACCACTCTAAAAACTCGTTTGCTTTGAAAAAATTCTTGGTTGGTTCCGTGGGTCCAATCGAAGGTTGCAAGCTGCCCCCCACGCGCCACTTTTCCAAACCGATATAAATCACTCTGAGATAAAGCTCTTCAATCCCAACATTGAGGGGGAGAAGCTCTTTGTCTTCGATATCATCCGATGCATGTCCCGAAGTGTGCCCATATCCTACAGACAATAAAATCTCAGAAGTCAGCCTGGTATTCCATGAAATTTTCATTTTCGAGTCCACTGTTTCTGAATTAAAAGCATGATCCTCGAGTCTCCATGCAAAAACAATGCTTGTAGTAAAGGTCAGTTGTGGATGAAAATCAGTTCCCGCAGGCTCCCAAATAGGGAGCGTTCCAGACAAAGACCCGAGCACTCTCCCTCCTCTACCTCTCAAAAAAAGACTCGATTGATCATCAAATAAAAGACCATACGAAAGGTATCTTTGATAGGTGGACTCAGGAACAAAATCAGCTCGCGCTGATGCAGTAAAAATAAATAAAACGAGGTAAGTTCTCAGAAGCATTTTAATCATTGTCATTCTTTATGACTATAGACCGATAAAAACCCAATGCCAAGTGCTGCAAATCCTACAAAACTGATACAACCTAATAGTCCTCCCAATCCAAATAACTGAGTGAGCACTCCAGAAAGAAGAGGACCCACGAGTGAACCCATCCCATACCAGCGTGTAAAACCTCCAGATGCGGCGCCGTATTTTTCTTTTGGCATCAGCTCTAAAAGTCTCGAAAAAGAAACCGGATAAAGCCCACCTGCGATCACTCCCAATAAAAGACAAATCCCAAAACCAGGAAAAAATTGATAAACCACAAAAGGACCAAAAACTAAAAGACTGAGGATAACTCTTAAAATTAATTTTGATCCAAATTTGTCCGAAGCCATGCCCCATGGCACCGACGCAAGAGCTGCACTCAGTATGATTGCAATCAGGCAGTGCTCAGGGGGTAAGTGTAAAACGCCAAGTGCTAAAACAGGTAAAACCGCCACGAGCGAAGCTTCCATCGCCCCATAGGCAAATCCTCCAGACAAAGGCTCGAGAAACTGCAATACTTTTATTGGAGTAAGGTCTGACTTTTCTGAAAGCTTAAGCACTCTGAGAAAGCTGAAAGCAAAAGAACTTAAAATCATTGCACATCCAGCCACACTCCAAAGAGATATAGAAAAATTTTTTAACCCTAATGTCAAAAGAGGACCCGCCAAAAGCCCAAGCGAAAGCGCCACTCCATAATATGAAAGCCACTGACCTCTTTCTTTGTCTTGAGAGAGTCGGCCTAGTAAAAAATCGGAAGCTACAAAAACTGCAGACAAGGCAATGCCTTCTGCAAAACGAATTCCCAAAAGAACATAAAAAGAAGGGGAGAGAGAGAAAAGAACCAGAGTGACGGCATAACCCAATAAGCCTAGTCCCAATAAGCGATGGACACCGCCCCGGTCTGCGAAAGATCCAAAAAAAAATGAGGTGATAAAAATCCCAAAATACATCAGAGTGGCACTCAGTCCAGACTCAAATGCTATAAGCTCTTCTCCAGCTAAAAGCTTAGGAAACTGAGGCGAAACAACACCCTGCCCCATGCCTCCTAAAAAAGTGCAAAAAAGAGCAAAATATCGCCAATCAAGTGCACGGGCTCTGACTCGATGCGCTTCCATCAATAATAAGTGGTACTTTCAAAACCGCTTTCTCCATCAGCACGGCTTAACACATTTTTATCCATAATAGGGCAAGAACCTAGCCCAAAAATATTTGGTAGTGGGCAACTAGGACCCATCTCATTACACACGCTAGCAAAAAGAGAACCAGTATATTCAGTACAACTCAATCCATCACTGTCAAGACAGTAACAAAAAGAAGGGGGACCACCATTATTGCTAAGCACTGCTATTATAACGTCTGCGGGGGTAGAGTCTTCACCATCATCTTCTGCTACTAGGACGAATTCAGGAGCTCCGTCGACAGGAGGTATATCTGACAACGTTAATTCTAATCCATTTTCTCCTGTGTTCTCTAGGCTGGCAATAAAAGCCGCTGCAGCAGCATCAAGCACAGCATGATTAACAAGACTTATACTGCCGTCAGCCGCATCATTCGCAAGCCTAAACACAAATGCCAAAAGTGCTTCTTCAGCAGTTTCTGCTGCTTGCGACAATCTTACCAAAAAGGCCAGAAGCTCTGGACCCACTACAAAAAACCCATCAGCTGCTGGCGCGTCATCCTCATCAGCAAGCGCAAAGCGCGCTCTTTGTGAGCGTATTAAAGCATTGCCCCCTACTGAAGCTTTGATTCCAAACATTTTTGCAATTTGACGATTTGCAGATCTGATGGCCGGACCGGCTGGAATTGATTTAACAAGTACTTCTGAGCGCTGAGACGCAATTTCTGTGAGGAAAGTAATGGCGACAGAGGTGGCAACTCCTCCTGTTTTTGCTTTTGAAATTCGAGCTCGTATGGGCCGATCGACACTGAATGTGCGGCCTGTGGCTATATCTACATAAGACCCATTTTTAATCCTGAACTCAATAGGGCCTCCATGGGTTGAAATTTTTGCTCTAAAATTTCCATTGCTATCTGTTACAGCTGTACCTAAAAGTCGTCCTATTTTTCCCTTAGAGTTCATTGCATATGCTTCTACAGTGGCGCCCACAACGGAGCCGGTAGCCACTACTTTACCTTGAATAATAGAAGTCTCATCAGGTGATTCGGGCGAAGTTGCACATCCACTACAATAGGCCAAAAAAATAAAAAAACACATGCTAAGTAAAGCCTTTATTTTGTTTAAATTGGACATTATGGCTCCCTACAAACGTTCATTAAAGGGTAAAAGAAATTTGCTTTTTGGCTAACTTAACTCACTCTCTTATTATACTCTCCTATTATAATGATAAAGGCTCTGTGTTTTGCTAACAAGATGTGTCAAATCAGACCTTTTTTACCTTGGATAGTGTGTATTTTATGGGCAATTCTTATAATTTCCCCCGCACAAGCTAAGAACTATGACGTCTTTCGAAGTGATTATGCAAAAGGAGCATTTTGCGCGGCCATCGCTGGGGCATGTGCTTCTGACAACAACCCAGAAAATAGTTTTTTTCAAAATCCAGCTTCTTTGGAATCTGGCCAAGAAGAAGACTGGGTCTACGATGGAGATTACAATCCCTCAGACAATACTGAACCTGGGATGAAAACCTCTAATGAAATCAGTGACACCACTTATATGGCGGGCATCGCCAGAGCTGGACCAGTGTGGGGCACTGGGGTTTCTATTTCTGGTCGACTCAGCTCAGTCAAAGCCAATTCAGAGCTCTTTGACGACCTGGACATTTCTCATAATATCCAGACCACTGATTCGAATACAACCCTCTCTTTTCATATTCCCATTGCATACAAAGTATCTCCACAGCTTTCCATTGGAGTTGGAATTGTTGGACTCTACTACAGAGAGACCATTGCTATTGAGGGTTCGCCCTCATCAAAAACAACACCTGTAACCAAGCTTCCAAAATTAGGATTGTCAGCAGGCGCGATACTTTCATTAAATCCGCACTTTCGAATTGGGTCCTGGCTCAGAACACCCCTTACTTACACCGTAAATCAACACCTCAACTTCGTCAGCCCCGGAAATAACTTTACTTTTGATGAGGAAGTCTCACTCTATTATCCTTTTATTTCTGCCACGGGAATTTCTATTATGCCCTGGGCAGACGCGAGGACTATTTTTATAGATATAGATGTCATTGGCACAACACTTTTTGGATTCGAAAGAACATTAGACACTTTCGAAGGAGCCGCCAATGATCGCACTTTGCGAGCAAAGGGACGAAAAGCAGTCATCGAACCCCATTTGGCCTGGAGATCTCCTTGGTATACTGGCTCAGCAGGAACCTATACACTGGGATTTTATTACGAATCAACACGTTGGAGAGACTTGCCTGGAAGGGCACACGCTGTAGCGAGTCTTGCGTTTCGGTTTAGTTTTTTGGAGCCTATAGTAGCTGTAGATCTAGCAAAAGATTTTTTTGGACTTCAGATTTCATTTAGATAAACTGTTAAGACTTTTGAGTGCTCTTTAGTTTTTGACGAAGAGATAGATGAGCCGTTAGCTCAGCGCAGAGTACCCAGCTCTTTACTGGGGGGACCCTTGGTTTAACTCCAGGGACGGCTCACCATTTTTATGCTGATTTTCATGAGTTTTTTAATTCATTTTGCATACTGCGAAGCCCCCCTCAAGCAGCTCCCTTTTAAGTGGGACTCAAAGCTTGGAGGCGTAGAAACCCCCTATACCGCTCGTGTTCTCGAACTCTTACGTGGCTGGAAAAATCCTCCAGTTCAAGCTCTCATCAAAAATACAGAAGGCTTCAAAATTTTTCCGATCGAAACTGTTAACAATGAAACCTACATTGGCGCGCTTCAGATTCAGAAAATCGCTGCACCCATCGAAAGAGTGGCCAGCGTTTTAGAAGATTTTGCAAGCTATCCTGCTCTTTTTGACGATTTGATTAAAACTGAAGTGCACAATAAGATGGGCAACCGCCTCATTTTATTCTCCGAGCTTTCCATCCCCATTCCCTTTGTCCCCAATGAGCGAGACGAAATTATTTATTTGATCGACTCCTCTCGCGAAGGCGTGAGATTGTTTCGCTATCAACTCTCCAAAAGTAACAACCTCAAAGCAAATGATGGTTTTATTCTTTTAGAGCATCTTGGAAAAGACTCCACGCTCTATAGTGAAATAGATCTACTTGATGCAGACTGGGGTATCGCTAAAAGTTTTGGAGTAAATCACATCTGGAAAAAAACACTGCAGGGTCTGATACAATCGGATCTTGCCATTCGCTTGCGGGCTGAACACCCTGACTGGAAACTCCCGCTAGTAAAAGAAGAGAGCCAGAAACTCGCCTCGAAGTTTGATTTTACTGAGATCTTAAAGCACAAACAAACTTGGGAAAAATTATTTTCTAACCCCTAAAAAGAAGGTGTCGCCGCCATCCCTGCCCAAAAACTGCCACTCGCATCTTTCATCGCGCTTGTTGTGGCATCTGCGGTGTAGGCCGCAACATCATTCACAGTTTCATCTGGAAAAGCTTGAAAAGCTAAACCTGAACACTCAGAATCGCCTGTCGTACTTGGAGTAAAACTGAGATCCGTTCCACTTTCAGTAGCGGTGTAACATTTTTTACAGGTGGCGGTGTCACTTTTAGCTGTCGCCTGGATCGCTAGCAGACCCTCTGTACATGTTGCAGTCCCATTTGGAGTTTCGTAACTTTGCAAAGCAGAGTTCGAAGAAAGAAGTTTGGCAAAAGCATAACGAAGTTTTACTGGCACTGATTCAGAATTTCCGAACATCACGGTACCTTTCAAATCAGTCGAAGTCTTTGTAGCGTCGGCCCGCATATTCATCTTTGGAAAAACCATTTTTGCACTGAGTGTCTTTGTCACAGTAGAGCCAATGTCATATGTGACATGCACACCTGTCGTTGCAGCTTTGGCACCAAGGGCCCGGTGATCCATAAAGAGCTCGCCCTTATTTTTACTGTCATCACTTTTATAACTCCACTGAAGGTTGAAGAGGCGATTAAAATTAGCCGCAGTCAAACAAGTACTTCCGCTGATTATCGTATTACAAATCCAACAAGAGGCACTTCTGTCATAAGTCGACCCCGCAGCATTTTCTGCTACAGCACACCTAAATGTTGTGTTCCCTTTCGTTTTTGTACTGTTTCCAGTCGTGTTTACTCCAAGCTCCTTTTCTGTTTTACATAGAATATCGTTTACCATTCCCAGCATCCCGTATTCTTTCATGTCTTC
>CAZBEI010000070.1:0-12026 GCA_964490895.1 uncultured Bdellovibrio sp.
GTCAAACCTCAAAACGGAGTCCCGATCATGAACTCGAAGTTCATGTCACTGTCGCCGGGTTTAATTTTAAGCGGAAATCCCCACTCGAATCGCAGTGGACCGATGGGCGAAAACCAGCGCAGCCCTAGCCCTGCGTCTGTCCGAATCACAAATGCATCTCCAAATGGAAAGCGGTCAAATGTATTGCCGGCGTCAAAGAATGTGACAAATTTAATTCCAGCCTCGCGGATAATCGGGTACTCAAGCTCAAACAAAGCCATCATTTCTATCCGCCCACCAGTGGGCTCTTCGAATGGTTTGCCATCTTTTGTGAGCCGTGTTCGCTTGGGGCCAATCGTCCCAAATTGAAATCCTTTTAAGCTATTGGCTCCACCCATATAGAATCGCTCCGAAGGCGGAATAAGCTTGCCTCCAATTTCGTGGATTTGCCCGTACTCCAAGTTATTTCGAAATACAAGATCTCCTATCACCTTTGTGTAATAACGAGAATTGAGTATCCATTTTAAAAATTTCTTATCCCCACCGAGCCCCGCAGCCTCAAGCGTCACGCTTTGATAGTTGCCTCCGGTGGTTTCAAAGCGATTGTTTCTTTTATCTCTCACCACACTAAAAATCATGCTCGACAAAACTCCACGGTCTGCGTCCAAATCATCTTTGACCGCCGGATCATCTGCATTTTCAATGTCTTCGAGCTTTGTCCCCTCGTTTTTGTATGTGATAAAAGCAGTGGTGTGATCATAGATGGGGTACCCCAGTCTCACATCAAAACCCAAACGCCTTGTAGTCCATTTATTGGGTATAAATTGAGAGACATAATAGGCATCTGCCCCCATGGACCACTTGCTGTCAAAAGCGTAGGGATCTGTAAATCCTAAATTGATACTTTTTTGTCTAGGATCTTTGGTGAGTTGCGCAGCTAAACTCAAAGTCTGCCCTCGACCCATGAGGTTGATTTCTGAAATCTGGGTCGTAAAGAAAAAGCCACTCCCACTACTATAACCAGCCCCAAGCGTAATCGTTCCTGTCGAACGCTCCTTGATAGAGATCTCTAAATTTAAAACATCCGCCCTGCCACCCTTGGGACTGACCGTATTGAAGACCACTTCGCCAGGGGCAAAATACCCTAACCGTTCTACGTTTTCTTTGGATTCGCGCAGACGGGTCCCATTGTAAAGCTCTCCCTCTACAATTTTTAGTTCTCTGCGAATTACCTTGTCGTAAGTCTTGCTATTTCCAAGCATGATGATTTCGCCAAAGTGAATGAGGCTTCCCTTTTCAAAGTCGTACTCCATGTCTACAGTCTTATTTTCGTCATGGATATTCATTTTTGGGATCACATTGGTAAAGGCATAGCCTAGATCTTGATATTTCTCGGTCAGCTTTTGGATATCCGCATTTCTTTTCGAGATACTAAAAGTCTCTCCTGAGCGCAGACTGAGATCCTGAGCCAATTCTTCTTTTGTAAAAAGGAGCTCTCCACCAAAATCCACAGGCCCCATCTGGTAGGACTCTCCCTCCTCAACATAGAGAGTCACATACAGCCATTTTTTATCATCGCTCACGGTAACGACTGGGTTTTCGTATCGAAATTTGACAAACCCATGCTCTAAATACCAATATGTCAGTCGCTGCAAATCTATTTTAAAAGCAGATTCCTTAAAATTTCCGGAACCACTTAAAAAGGAAAATAGATTGCCTTCTTTGGTTTCCGCAAAGACGCTTTTGAGCTGGTCATCTGTAAAACGTGTATTATTTAGGAAAGTAATTTTTTTAATCTGCACACGGTCATAGTCGTTGATTTTATAGGTGAGTGTCACTTCGTCATCAGATTTTGTAGATTTGATGTCATAAGAAACTTTGGTTAAGTAAAAACCTTTTTCCTCATAATGTTTTTGAATAAGTGCGACATCTTCTTTGACCCGATTGACATCTAAGATGGACCACTCTTTGACTTTGATGACCTCTTTTAGGTCATCACTGGTCAAGCGTTCGTTGCCATCAAACTCGAGTTTTGAAATCACAGGGTGTTCTTTGAATTCAAAAATAAGCTTGACTTGGTCACCCCCTTCTTCCTCCCCTTGAGTGGCAATATCGTCAAACCAACCGGCCTGAAAAAGAGTCTGAATATCTGAGTGGACCTGTTCTGAACTCAATGGCTGCCCAACTTTTGAACCTAGCTTTGCCAAAACAGCATCTTTCTCGATGCGTTTGAGGCCTTTTATTTCAATTTGATGGATCTTTTTACCATAGATCTCTGCAGATAAAGCAGTAAGACTAGAGCATAAAACAAAAAAGATCGCTGTGAGATTAAAAAAGTGTTTACTCAAATTTAGGCTCCATAAACTATCGTTTATGTCTAGGTGGAATGGGCGAATTAGTCAATTCACAAATAGACCATCCCTCATCACCAAGACACGATGCATCTTTTTAGCAAGTTCTCCATCATGTGTCACAAGTAAAATCGAAACCCCTGTAGTTTGATTGAGCTTGATCAAAAGATCCATCACATTTTGAGAATTTGCAGAATCTAAATTTCCTGTGGGTTCGTCCACCAGCAAAAGTTTCGGGCGTAAAATCACAGCTCTGGCAATGGCCACACGTTGTTGCTCCCCACCAGAGAGCTCAGAGGGGCGGTGAGTGAGCCTGTGCCCAAGTCCAACAAATTGTAAAAGTGCCTCCGCTTGATAAGCTGCTGCTTTTTGTGCATGCCCTGCAATGAGGGCCGGCATCATTACATTTTCGAGTGCAGAAAATTCCAGCAACAAATAATGAAATTGAAACACAAATCCAATGGCTCGGTTTCGAAATAAAGCAAGCGCTTTTTCTGAAAACTTCGAAAGGTCTTGCTCTTTTTGACCAAAAAGTATGCGCCCGGCTGTGGGGGCCTCTAGAGTTCCCAAAATATGCAGTAGTGTGCTTTTTCCAACTCCAGACGCACCCGTGATCGCCACCATTTCCCTTTGTCCAATCGTCATATTGACTCCACGAATGACGGGTATGGTTTCGCCCCCTTTAAAAAAAGATTTCTGGATCCCTTCTGCTTTCAAAAAAGGAACTAAATTATTCATACTTCAAAGCCTCAAAGGGTTGTCTTCGTGAAACATGTATTGCAGGAAGTAAGGTTGCCAAAAAAACAATCAGAAGCGCAACCCCTAAAATTAAGAAAATTTCTGGCCACTTTTCCATAACTGGAAGATAGCCTAAAGAATAAATATCTGATGGAAGTTGGATGAATTTTGTTTGAGCCAATAAAAAATTTACTCCAAGCCCCATCAAAAGCCCAACACCGGAACCCACCATTGCAATGCCCACTCCGATAAAACAAAAAAGTTTAAAACTTTGACTCGCCCGAAAACCCATGGCTTTTAAAATTGCAATTTCTTTGCTCTTGTCATGGATCATCATCATGAGGGAACTCGCCACATTAAAAGCAGCCACCACAATAATCACGGTAAGCAAAATAGAAATTACCACTTTTTCGAGCTGGATGGCATAAAACAGGTTTTTATTGAGTTCGCCCCAATCTTTGGCCCGAAAAGGATATCCGAAGTTATCTGAGAGGCGGCTCGAAATGGCCCGAGTCAAAACTCCTGGCCTCACTCTCATCTTAAAAGCAGTGACTTTGCCGGGTTGCTCAAGCCATTGCTGCAAGGAGCCTAACGTCGAAAAAATAAATTTAGAGTCATAGTCATACATCCCCATTTGCACTATTCCAACGACTCTCACCGAAATCACTTTGGGTTGACCCAGGCCCTGAAGTCCAGGAAAAACAAGCTTGACGTTAGAGTCTACTTTTGCACCGATTTTTTCTGCTAAAACAGAGGCCAATGCCACTTCTTGATCCCCCAAAGGCAAATGGCCGGCAATCACCCGTTCGGGCACAGAAGTCACCGAACCCACTGTGCGGGTGTCCAATCCCTCAATCACTGCTCCAGCCACAGCCTTAGGGCCAGAGACCATAAGCTCAGTGATAAAAGAAGCGGTAACGGCTGTGACTTCGGGCGCTGTCTTTTTTATTTTTAATATAATGCCGTCCGGATTTTCGATGGGATCTCCGCGGGTGTATAAAATCACTTGCCCATTCATTCCATAGATGATCCGAGCCAGTTCGTTTTCAAATCCATTGATCACGCTCGTCACCACAACGAGCGCCAGTACCCCCAAAACCACTCCCGAAACTGAAACCCAGGCGATCAAAGATAAAAACTGATCCGAAACACCTCGACTCAAAAGAAAGCGCTTGGCCAACAAAAATAGAAAAGAATTTTTCCCAGTCATTTTGCCGTGCTAGGCCGCATAAGCGGAAATAAAATCACATCTCGGATGCTGGCAGAGTTTGTAAAGAGCATCACTAGCCGATCAATCCCAATTCCCTCCCCAGCCGTGGGAGGCATCCCGTATTCTAAAGCCCTGACATAATCTTCGTCCATATCGCAGGCTTCTTCGGAGCCTTGGGCTTTTGCTTTGACTTGAGCACAGAAACGCTCCTTTTGATCCTGAGGATCATTGAGCTCTGAAAACGCATTGGCCATCTCTCTGCCATAGATAAAGAGTTCAAATCGATCCACCAAAAAAGGGTCTTTTTCGTTTTTGCGTGAAAGCGGCGAAAGGTCCAAAGGATAAAGCGTAATAAAAGTAGGCTGAATTAGGTTTTTTTCGACCTCTTCGTCAAAAATCACGGCCTGCAACTCCCCGATATTAAACTTTGGATCCATGGAGTGAGATTTTTTCTTTCCATACTCTAAAAGTTTTTCCCGGTCTCTCAAGTCTTTTAAGTTTTTAAAATCACTGTATTTTAAAATCGAGTCTTCGAAGCTTAACCGCGCCCAAGGAGCGGTTAAATTAATTTCTGTGTTTTGATATTGGATTTTTTTAGATCCCAACACTTTCTCCGAAAGCTTTTCAAAAAGTTCTTCTGTGAGACTCATCAAATCTTCGTACGTCGCATAGGCCTGATAAAACTCCACCATTGTAAACTCAGGATTGTGCTTAATCGAAATCCCTTCGTTTCTAAAGTTGCGATTGATTTCAAACACACGCTCAAATCCGCCGACCACTAACCGTTTGAGATAAAGCTCTGGAGCAATCCTGAGATAGAGTTCCATATCAAGCGTGTTGTGATGGGTGCGAAAGGGTTTAGCCAAAGCTCCTCCCACCACAGGATGCAGCATAGGAGTTTCCACCTCCATAAAATCACGCGCTAATAAAAATCGCCTGATCTCTTCGATAATTTTAAATCGTTTTCGAAAAATTTCTTTGGTCTCATCGCTCATGATCAAATCCAGGTACCTTTGTCGGTACTTGATTTCGACATCCGAAATGCCATGGTATTTTTCAGGCCAAGGCTGAAGAGATTTTGTCAAAAGCGTGAGCGAGTCAGCATGCACGGAAAGCTCACCTGTTTTTGTTTTAAATATTACTCCATCTGAAAAAACAATGTCGCCTATGTCTAATGCCTTAAAATGAGCATAGCCTTCTTCGCCAAGTTTATCTTTTTGAACAAAAATCTGAATGAGTCCTGAGCGGTCTTTGAGGGTCACAAATGCAGCTTTTCCAAAGAACCGAAGTGCCATGACTCGGCCTGAGACAGAACATTTGAGTGCTAACTTTTCTAACTCCTCACGTTCTTTTTCGTCGTACAACCGGTGGAGCTCAAGAGCGAGGTGGGAAGGGCAAAATCCATTTTTGTAAGGATTTTCGCCACGGGTTTTTACTTTTTCTAATTTCTCTAATCGAACACGCACCTGTTCAGAGGGATCTTCGTTTGACATGGGATTTTAATGTCCTTTACCTGTACCTGTATTTTCCAAAAATCTCTCAGCGTCAATAGCGGCCATGCACCCCGTGCCCGCAGCCGTGACCGCCTGCCGATAGACATGATCCGCTACGTCTCCTGCTGCAAAAACTCCTGGAACATTGGTTTGAGTGCTGCCTGGTTTTGTCAGCAGATAACCTGCTTTATCAGAATTGAGCAATGAGCGAAAAAGAGAGGTGTTGGGCTCATGCCCAATAGCGACAAACACTCCCTCCACTTTGAGTTCTTGAGTTTGATTTGTCTTTAAATTTTGAATAACCACTCCACTCACTTCTTTTTCGCCTAAAATTTCTTGTATGCGCGAATCCCAGATAAAATTAATTTTTGGATTTTTAAAAGCTTTATCTTGCATGATTTTACTGGCTCTCAACACATCTCGCCGATGGATCACAGTCACTTTTTTAGCAAATTTTGTGAGAAAAGTGGCTTCTTCAAGAGCGGTATCTCCCCCTCCGACTACCACCACATCTAACCCTCGAAAGAAAAATCCATCACAGGTGGCACAGGAGGAAACTCCTTTTCCTAAAAACTTTTTCTCTGTGGGAATTTCAAGCCACTTGGCCGAAGCCCCTGTAGCAATGATGAGCGCTTGAGTCGCTATTTGCTCTCCCTCTGATGTCTCAAGTCGAAAAGGAGATTGATTGAGATCCACTTTTACAACTTGTCCTTGAAGAAACCGAGTTCCAAATCGTTCAGCTTGTTTTCGAAATGCCACCATGAGCTCTGGTCCAAGTATAGCCTCGGCAAAACCAGGGTAGTTCTCAACATCACTTGTAATCGTAAGTTGACCTCCAGGTTGCATCCCGTCAATCACCAAAGGGGTCAAATTAGCTCTTGCTGAATAAATTGCAGAAGTCAAACCTGCGGGTCCCGTGCCGAGAATCGTCAAAGCTTCTGTCTTATTCATTTTTAGTGTTGGATGTGTTCAGCTAAGCCATTGGAACGAGATTGTCCTTCTTGCTCAAGCTTTTCTAGATCCACGAACTCTACATTGGCCGAATCATCGGGAAGCTTTTTGAGCTCTTTTTCAAGCTCATCTTGTGTCATGAGCCCTCGCTCTATGTTTTTTTCTAAAGTACGAACATCCCATTTCTTTTTTTCAACTGCGTCGTCTAAAAGTACCATAGTAAGTTAATAAAACAATGGGGGAGTTCGTGTCAACCCAGTAGTCAGTGCCAAGTCTTAGGCCCTTCACTTTTGTCATCGTTGTCGACCACGAGGTGAAGCTTTCCTTTTGTCTTGGATTTTTTAAAAAGACCTCCCATTCCCCACTTTTTAAGCAGTCCTTGCTCACGTTTTCTCCTATAAATGCTGTAATTCGCGCTGACCCAAAGGTAGAAAAATCCAGCCGCCATCCCCCCCAAATGAGCTGCGCTTGAGAGTCCTGCTCTGCCGGAATACAAGGTCGTCATAAATTCGACCAGCGCTAAGATCCAAACAAAGTGTTTTGCTTTCATGGGGAAAAGCAGCATGAATAAGAAAACTCTTTCTCCAAACAAAATCCCATAGGCTAAAAGCAATCCATAAATAGACGCCGACGCTCCAATCATGGGGGTATAGATCCCGCTGCCACCCCATAAAATAATTTGAAGGAGAAGATAGAGAACCCCAGCGCAAAACGAGCAAAAGATATAGTACTTGATAAACCTGTGTCTTCCCCAAAGAGCCTCCAAATCTCCGCCAATAAAAACCAACATCAGGAGGTTTAAAAAAAGGTGCATCACGTCGCCATGCAAAAAGGGGAAAGTAAAGAGCTGCCAAAACCAAAATTTGAGGACCACGGCCGCCGGGACCAGCCCAAAGTAACTCAGGAGATTGCCTCCCAAAAACTGGTCGGCTGTCTGCTGGATAACAAAACAGGCAAAATTGGCGATGAGGAGAAATTTTACAACAGGCGTCAAGCGCATGGGCATTTTGTTATTTTAAACCTGTGGCTCCATGAGTTCAATCAAAATGCCACCTGCTGACTTGGGGTGGATAAAGTTGATCCACATCTCATGGGCTCCTTTTTGCGGAGCAGCGTATATCAGCTCATAGTGGGCTTGCTTTAGTTTTTCGCAGGTAGGGGCGAGTTCACCTTTTTCGAGCAGAAAAGAAAGGTGATGGATGCCTGGGCCTTTTTTTTGAATAAACTTGGCAACCGTGCCCTTGGGGTCCGTTACCTCTAAGAATTCGAGGTGGGCTTCGTTTTGAGGTAGGGGGATAAAATGTGCCCTTACCCCTTGCTCTGGGACAGCTTCTACGTGGCCTATTTCTAAGCCTAAAAGAGAAAAGAGTTTTTTAAGCTTTGGGAGTTCATGGACTGCAATTCCGATGTGGTTGAGCATGGTCATGGGAATGAGTCTATATCACTCTTCGAAAAAGGAAAAGCGCCTCCAATAATCCGCTAATATCGCTCGTAACGTATTATGGAATCAAGACTTCCGTCGCTATTGTAACAACTTTCTAAAAAGCTTCGATTCCTCATGAATTTTAGAATACATTTTTTCTCTCTCTGGCCTGGCACAAGGGTACAGGTATTGCCGCTATAATCACAACTGAATTCCAAAATTTTTCTGCTGTCAACACAGTCTGCATTGTTATAATGCCAATTTTCAGTCTGGGTCATATACAGGTTCCCAGTCTCTGAATCATACTCTGGGATACATCCACAATAACGAGCCCGTGGACTATAATTTTCTCCCCCCACTAAATCTCCAACAGCAGCTAAAGTCTGGACTTGTTGTGTAAAAAATATTCCAAAGAAAATCCATAGCACAGTTTTGAAATATCTCATTTTGCACCTACCTGAAATGAAAGCAAAGTTGGCCTTTGGTTTTCATCCGTTGTCAAAAAGAAAAGCTCCTGTGTCCCATAAGGAACCCAAAGCTTATGCCTCAAGCTATCATAGTCAGGAAAAGTTCCTCCACCGGCTCTGCCCACACCTTCGTCCTGTGAAACCTTGTAAAGTTCAGTTATTTTTCCATCAGAATAATCAAACGTCAGCAGCGCTGGAGTATGGTAGGCAAGTGCAATCTTTGTTGTTCCAGGCAGGAGCCGACCCGCCTCAAAATAGTTTCCACTTACTTCCGGAAACAAACGCTTATCAGTAAGCTTTGCAAGAAGTCTAATTCCAGTCTTTGGAGCATATTCAAGCACAAGCAAACTCTCACTTTGCTGCATATCATTAAAATATGCTAAAACACGGACTGGTTTACTACCACCCTCTGTCTCTAAATCAGTATCAATGATGCTCATGTCAGAGATCGGAGGACTGTATTGATAAGTGTCGACACAGATCCCAGAATTAACTGGAGCACCCAAACTCATAATAGCTTTTTTTCCTTTAATAGGAGTGTACATAATGAGGAGGGTCTTAATCTCACTATTCTTTGGACAAGAGGGAGTCGCTTTTTCTGCGTAAAAAAGAACCGTATAGGGTTCAGCCGGGAGTTGTCCATCCACACTGCCCTCACTCTTGATAATATTATCTTTAATATTTACATTATATTTAAAAATAAAAAGGGGTTCGGGGTCAGAAACTTTGGAGTTAGGCTCTTCGAATTTTTTCTTAACGGTGTGCTTCCACTCATTCGTCTTTTCATTATAAGTAGACTTAAGAAGATAACGGTCCTCTTTCAAGCCTCTACCTTGGGAACCCTTACAGGCAACAACGAAATAGGGTCCTGGCATTTCTGACTCAACATCAAACGTTACTGCATAGAAATCGTCTACACCTTCAAAGCTCATCTCCTGAAAAGCCTCACACACTGGAAATAAAACGACATCCCCAACTTTTAGATCTGCGCGAACAGTAAAACTATATACAAAAAATGCCATCAATAAAACGATCTTATATTTTCTCATCACACACTCCTTTCACTCCTTTGCTCAATACGCATAACCAACCCGGGCATAGCCTGGCATTTCGCACAGCACAAGACCTCAACCCAGAAACTGTTTACCAAATAGGCGAACAGCTAACGCGTGAGAGGGAAAAGCTGGACATTGATCTGAAACACAGAAGTGCACTCGCCCTTATTGAGAAGAGCTCCGACATCATGCAAACACTCATTGAGTTTGCGACGAGCGGCCTCAATGTTTTTTGGATTTACTGCGACCGTCAGTCCCGTAATCAATCGCAGATCGTAATCTTCTTGCGAAGTTTTACCCAAGCAGTTTTTTGCTTTTTGGATCATTTGAGCATGAAATACACGTATATCTTGCTGCGAAGTAGAAGCAGGAAATCTCATGTGGCGATAAGTTTTTTTATAAGTCCCGTTCACTTTCTGGATGAGTTTAGCTGACTCAAGTTTTTCTAAGGCCTCTTTTACTTGAGACTCAGTGATCTCAAGTTTTTTAGCAATCACCAGAGGATCAGGGTCAAAGTTTGAGCAAGTGGTGAGATCTAGAAGTGGAATCATGTACCAAGGGCTCAAGAGGGACTGTTTAGATTTTTCGACTGGGACGTAATGAGCTAGCTGATTTTTTTCCACCCGAGCAGGCCCAAATCCTCTTAGTTTTTTTCCGGCAAGGACTTCTCGAGCCAATAATGATTTGAGTTGATGGATCGCAGCTTCGTCAAGATCCAAGACTTTTCTGAAATCACCCATACGCCCAGTGGGTATAGCCTTTTTGCCATTAAAAAGAGCACTCAGGTAACTGGGCGAAAGACCCAAGTCCCGTGCCAATGCACGGAGCGAATAAGCACTGTTTTTACGTTTTTTCCTTTCAAAATAATAAAAAAGAAATTTTGCTGAGGACTTTTCCTTTGTAATCTCATTTTTTATCACAAGAAACCTCATGGGCAAAAAACTCCAAAGCTGTATTTAAAATCAGGCCCTGAGTTTTGTGTACGCATGAATTAAGCCAATGGAGCTGCTGTACTCGAAACAATAGCTTTTGGTCTTTTTTTGAGGTTTGGGTTTCTGCAGCTTTGAGATCAAAAGAAACTTCGAAGGAACTTCCCAGCATTTTTTGGATCAAATCATTGTGGGTCATTTTAGGAAAGCCTTCCTGTTTCTGCTGAACTGTAAGCCAATCTTTCGCGGCAAGAATACATAATAATTTGACCTGCAAAGCAATAGCATCCCCACCGCCCCCAACGCTGGTTCCTCCTCCTCCCTCGGCCTTATATAAAACATCACGATCCCTTTTCTGAATGTTTTCTAAGAAGAGGAGAGTGGTGGATTTCTCATCTAAATCAAAATCTAATCGTGCTTGGATAGATTTCAGGCTCAAAACAAGACTCAAAGTAACCTGATAATCCTCGTCGATATAGCCCCAAGCCTCAAGAGACTCATGTAAAAAAATAAGTAGCTCGTATCCATTAGGGATAAGTGGGAGCGACAATTTATTCACCAGTACTGTGTGATTTTTTATAAAATTGATAGCACTACTTCTTTGCTCACCAGATCCAGCAAGGAATCCTCACTAAAAATTTTGAATTGCACTTGGTCAATTTCGGAGATGAGCTGCTCAATATCCACTTTACCAATATTTGCTCTGCCCTCTTCAAGCAACATCTTAGGCACTTCGTTTGCATACTTTCGCATATCATTTGGAGTCATATCCGCCTTTGCAGAGACGACCAAAAGAATTAAAAAACAAAAAAAGAATCTAAGACTCGAAAAAAATTTTAGGCTTTCCGTTTTTAGGCTTTCCATAATGAGACTCCATGACCTCTCAGCAGTAATGGATCACCCCTAATAATCTAGCACTGGTTAACCCATTCCGGTCTAAATAGCCATAAGAAACAACCCCGCAATCAGTCAACTGTGTCGTGGCTCAGCTAAAGTGTCCCACTAAGGGCTCAGCTAAAGTGTCTCTTTAGTTAACTGCCTGTGTGTACTGAGCTATCCGTTCCAAGTACACGCAGCCAGGTGGTTAGCCCTGTGCTAGTGTTCTGACCACTTAATTCTTAGTGGTCAGAACACTAGGTGGCCGTTTTTGGGTGGCCGCCGTGGTGGACTTATATAAAAGAGATTTTCAGGCCTTACAAGTGTGTGAGTGTTTGCGCAGCATGAAAAGCTGGGAAAAAGTTTATAAATGTTTATAAAAATTTACAAAATGAAAAATAACTGTGTTTTTGAAAATAAAATAATCTGATATCAGATAAAAAAATAGGGTTGAAATAACATTGCCCATATCCTATACAACACAACCAGGACAGGCGAATGAAAAAACAAGAAAAACAGATACATTTTCCTTTCTTTATGAAGCAGAGAAAAGA